>CANFZL010000016.1 GCA_947451205.1 Comamonadaceae bacterium | reverse complement strand
TCAGCGGGCCGTTGTTCGCTCAAACGCTGGGCAATTTTCAGCCGGTCGACCGACTGCACCCAGTCAAAATTCTCGGCCACCAGACGCGTCTTGTTGCTCTGAATCGGGCCAATGCAATGCCATTCCAGCACGGCTTGCCCGGCCTGCGCCGGCTCGGCCAGCCACTGCCGCAGGGCTTGGATTTTCTCCACCCCTTCTTGAATGTAGTTCTCGCCAAAAGCCATCTGTCCGGCCTTCACCGCTTCAATCACAGCGTCTGCGCCGAAGGTCTTGGAGACCGCGAGCAAACGCACGCTGCTCGGTTCACGCCCGACCGCGACTGCAGCTTGCGCGACGCGCTGACGCACCTGCGCGAGCTGACTGGCGATGCTGGTCACTGGACTGTTGTGCCCGTTTAAATTTTGGTCATTAGTCATGTCTCTGACTGTAACGAACTGCCAGATATCCTTTGGCACTGACGGCCCGAACACGTCCACCACAGCCAGCGAAATATCTATCACTTTTGACTTATATTCCTAGTACTTGAAAAGGCTATCTATGGAACTCAACGAACTGCTGACGATCTCCATAACTCGGCAGGCATCTGACCTGCATCTGTCGACGGGATTGCCGCCCATGCTGCGGGTGCATGGCGACATCCAGTCGTTGGACTTACCGCCGTTAGAAGCTGCCCAGCTGGTGCAGATGTTGGCGCAGGTGATGAGCCCGAACCAGCAGACGGCTTTGACCCAATCGCTAGAGCTGGACTTCGCTTTGGAGGTGCCGGGCTTGTCGCGTTTTCGCGTGAATGCGTTTCAGCACAGTCGCGGCGCGGGCGCGGTGTTTCGCAGTATTCCGTCGGTTGTGCCAATGCTGGAAACCCTGGGCGCACCGGCTATCGTCGCCGAGCTGGCGCTCAAGCCTCGTGGGCTGGTGCTGGTAACCGGGCCAACGGGTTCGGGCAAGTCGACCACGCTGGCAGCGATGGTGGATTTTTACAACCGCACCGAACGCGGCCACATCATCACCGTCGAAGACCCGATTGAATTTGTGCATGAGGCCAAGCAATGTTTGGTGAGCCAACGCGAAGTCGGTCGCCACACGCACAGCTTCACCGCCGCTCTGAGGTCTGCTTTGCGGGAAGATCCCGACGTGATTTTGGTCGGCGAAATGCGTGACTTAGAGACCATTCGGCTGGCCTTGTCTGCGGCCGAAACCGGCCATTTGGTGTTAGGCACACTGCACACCGCCAGCGCCACCAAAACCATCGACCGCATCATCGATGTCTTCCCCGCCGACGAGAAAGAAATGGTCCGCAGCATGCTCTCTGAGTCTTTGCAAGGCGTGGTGGCGCAAACCTTGTGCAAAACGGCGGATGGACTGGGCCGCGTGGCGGCGCACGAGATCATGATCGGCACACCGGCCATCCGCAACCTGATTCGGGAAGGCAAAGTGGCGCAAATGTATTCGAGCCTACAGACCGGTCAGAGTCAAGGCATGCAGACCTTGGACCAAAGCCTCGCAGACCTGCTCAAAAGGCAACTTATCTCGCCGGCTGAAGCTCGCAGCAAAGCCAAAACACCCGGGCAATTTCCAGGCTGAGTGCAGCCGGTCTGTGTGAAAATCTTCCACGCAGCAGCCACTGCGGCAACACCCCTTTTTTTAAAACTACCAAGACAAGCCCATGACCAGCAGCACCAACGCCAAGAGCTACACCGCCACAGCCTCCCGCAAAGTCGCCTTCATCGGCTTGGGTGTGATGGGTTACCCCATGGCCGGTCATCTGGCACTGGCTGGCCACGAGGTCACGGTTTACAACCGCACCGCCGCCAAGTCGGCCGCTTGGTGCGCTGAATTTGCCGGCTCAGCCACACCGCGCCAAGCCGCCACACCGCGCCAAGCCGCCATGGGCGCTGAGATTGTTTTTTGCTGCGTTGGCAACGACGCTGACCTGCGCGGCGTGACGCTGGGCGCAGACGGCGCTTTTGCCGGCATGCAGCCGGGCGCGGTTTTTGTTGACCACACCACGGCATCGGCCACGGTGGCGCGCGAGTTGTATGCGGCTGCCAAAAACCTCGGCCTGTCCTTTGTTGACGCGCCGGTGTCCGGTGGTCAGGGCGGCGCCCAAAACGGTGCCTTGACGGTCATGTGTGGCGGCGACGCAGCTGCCTTTGAAAACGTCAAACCAGCAGGCATGGCTTTTTCAAAAGCCTTCACCCTGATGGGTGACAGCGGTGCCGGTCAGCTGACCAAAATGGTCAACCAAATTTGCATCGCCGGGCTGGTGCAGGGCTTGAGCGAAGCCATTGCCTTCGGTCAAAAAGCCGGCCTCGACATGAATCTGGCGCTCGAGGTCATCGGCAAGGGCGCCGCCCAAAGCTGGCAGTTAGAGAACCGCGGCACGACCATGGTCGCCGACAAGTTCGACTTCGGCTTTGCCGTCGACTGGATGCGCAAAGACCTGGGCCTGGTGCTGGACGAAGCCAAGCAAAACGGCGCACGCCTGCCAGTCACGGCCTTGGTCGACCAGTTTTATGCCGACGTGCAAGCCATGGGCGGCCGTCGCTGGGACACCTCCAGCCTGATCAAGCGGCTGAAGTAAAGCGCTTCATCGAGTTGCCGTCTTTGCGAGCAATTTATTTCCGTCATTGCGAGCGCAGCGCGGCAATCTAACTGCGGATTCGGGCTTATGGACTGCCACGGCCTAGCCTCGCAGTGACAGATACGCGTCTCAGGATTTCGCCGGTGCCGGTTGCAGACGAAGCAACTCGTCTTCGCTGATGGTCTCAAAAATTCGTACCACCCGCTGCACGCCCGAAATGCCACGTGCAATGCCTGTCACGCGGTCGGATTCACGCGACGTGACACGTCCCATCAGATAAACCGTGCCGTTCTCGGTGACCACTTTGAAGGCGTTGCTTTGCAAGTCACGCGCATCCAAAATAGCCGCCTTGAGACGGCCGGTGATCAGCAAGTCGGCTGAGCGCTCCGTGAATGACGGCGAATTACGCACACCCAGCTCGTTGACGACTGAGCCGACATTTTGAATTTTTTTCACCATGTCTTCGACCGCCTGCTTGTCTTGCAAGTTCGGTACTTCGCCGGTCAGCAGAACCTGCCGGTTGAAGCTGACAGTGCTAACACGGACGCGCGTGCCGAAGCTATCGCGCACACGGCTGAGGGTGCGCAGCTCAATGCCCTCATCTTCAAGCTGGGCACCCGAGGTACGGCGGTCGGTCGCGACCATCGCCGTACCGGCCGCGCCGCCCAAAATCAGCGGCACACAAGCCGTCAGCGAGCCGGCAACGCCAACGACAGCGGCAGCGAAACCGGCGGCCAACAGCCGACGTTTGAGAGTGGATGGGTTCATGTGGAAAGCTCCTGGTCACCAAGTAATTGAGCGTCCACACCGTCACAAATACAGTGCAGGACCAGCAGATGGGCCTCCTGAATGCGGCTGGTGCGGTCGTGTGGAATGCAGATGTGCACATCGGTTTCGCGTAAGGCGAAAGTCATCTTACCGCCGCCTTTGCCGGTCAGCGCCACCACGGTCATGTCGCGTTCGTGGGCGGCCTCGACTGCCGCCAGCACGTTGGCGGAATCGCCGCTGCTGCTGATGGCCAGCAAGACATCACCAGCGCCCCCAAAGGCGCGCACTTGCTTGGCAAAAATCTCGTTGAAATCGTAATTGTTGGCGATCGCCGTGACGACAGATGAGTCGGTGCTCAAGGCGATGGCCGCTAACTCGGGCCGCTCGCGTTCGAAGCCGCCGACAAAAATGGCGGCAAAATGCTGCGCACTGGCCGCGCCACCAGCGTTGCCACAGGACAGCACCTTGCCACCGCTGGTGACACTGGCGAGGATGGCCGCAATAGCTGCCGAAATGGGTTTAGACAGGACTTGCGCCGCCTGGTATTTGAGGTCGGCACTGTCTATAAAGTGCTGCTCAATGCGTTGTTCAATCATGCCCTCCATGATAGCGCGCCCGTACTAACCTTTGTGTCAAGACGCATCAAACGCCGCTTGCAACCACTCCATGGTCTGTTGGCCTTCTGGCCGCGTCGGACCCTGCACCAACACAACGTCAAAACGACACGGCGGCAGCGTCGCAAAACGCATCAAATAATGCCGCGCGGCAAAAATGATACGACGCTGCTTGGTGTGCGTGATGCTGCCACCCGCGCCGCCATGTGAGGCCGTGCTGCGTTGGCGCACTTCGACAAAAACCAGCGTACCGTCCGGTGCCCGCATCACCAGGTCGATCTCCCCACCGCCACGACCCGGCGTCGCAAAGTTACGCTCCAGCAAACGCAAGCCCCGCTCAGTCAAGTAAGCACAGGCCAGTGCTTCCGCCGCGTCGCCGCGCCGCTTGGTGGTAATCTGCCCGGTCGGCACTGCCGCTTGTTTTTTGGAAAACCACATTGAACGCTTCTTTCGACTTGGCCTTGGAGGCCGCTAGGGCTGCCGCTGGCCTGCAACATTACCCACCAGCCACACTTTACGTGGTTGCCACGCCCATCGGCAATTTGTCCGACATCAGCCTGCGCGCACTGCACGTTTTGGGCTTGGTGGATGCCATCGGTTGCGAAGACACCCGCCACACCCAAACCCTGCTGCGCCAGTACGGCGTCAACAAGCCCCTGCTGCCGGTGCATGAACACAACGAAGCCGAGGCGGCGGTCAGCGTCATCAACCGCTTGCAACGCGGAGAGCGCGTGGCCTATGTCAGCGACGCCGGCACACCGGCCATCAGCGACCCGGGTGCGCGGCTGGTGGCGGCTGTGCGCGCAGCCGGTTTTAAAAGCACGCCACTGCCGGGCGCCAGCAGCGTCACCACGGCCTTGAGCGTGGCCGGCCTCTCCGGCGACAGCGGTTTTGTATTTGCTGGTTTTTTGCCGAGCAAAGCCGGCGAACGCGACCAAGCCGTGCAAGTCTTGCTGGCTGAAAAACGTGCGGTGGTGATGCTGGAAGCACCGCACCGCATGGAGGCGCTGGCCCGTGCCTTTGCACCCTTGGGAGAGCGAGCCATCACGGTAGGGCGCGAGCTGACCAAACAGTTTGAAGAAATCGCCACCCTGCCCGCCAGTGAAATGCCGGCGTGGCTAGCCGCCAGTCCGCAGCGTTTGCGGGGTGAATTTGCGCTGGTGCTTCACCCTGCACCGCAAGCTGCTGCCGCAGACGATGGAGGCCGCGTATTAAAGTTATTGCTGGCTGAACTGCCCCTCAAAACAGCCGTCAAACTCGCCGCCGAGATCACTGGCGCATCGCGCAACGAGCTGTACGACGCGGCGCTCAAGTTGAAAGCCGAATGAACCCGGACGCCGCCAAAATATGGTCCGCACCGCGCTGGGCGCTGGCCGTCTTGCTGGCGCTGCTGGGCATGCTCGGGCCGTTTTCGATTGACACTTATTTGCCGGCTTTTGCAGGTATTGGTCAGTCGCTAGGGGCCACCCCAGCAGAAATGCAGCAGACGCTGTCAGCTTATCTGTTTGGTTTTGCCTTCATGAATTTGTTTCATGGCGCGCTGTCCGACAGTCTTGGTCGGCGTCCGGTGGTGCTCTGGGGGATTGCGACTTTCACGCTGGCATCGGTTGGTTGCGCACTGTCTGAAAACATCAGTCAATTGGTGCTTTTCCGTGCCTTGCAAGGCTTGTCCACCGGCGCCGGCATCGTGGTGTCGCGGGCCGTCATCCGCGACATGTTCCCGCCAGCCGAGGCCCAAAAAGTCATGAGCCAAGTGACGATTTACTTTGGCGTCGCTCCCGCGCTGGCGCCCATGGTCGGCGGCTGGCTGTTTGTGCATTTGGGCTGGCACAGCGTGTTTTGGTTTTTAGCGGTGGTGGGCGTGGCGCTCTGGACGGCCAATTACAAGCTCCTGCCGGAGACGCTGCACATCAGCCAGCGGCAACCGTTTGAAGTCAAGCATTTGCTGCGCGGTTACTGGCAGCTCGGCTCAAACCCGCGTTTTTTGTTGTTGGCACTGGCCAGCGGCATCCCCTTCAATGGTATGTTTTTGTACGTGCTGTCGGCACCGGCTTTTTTGGGTGACCATCTACAACTGCCACCGTCGCAATTCTTCTGGTTTTTTGCGCTGACCATCGGAGGCATCATGGCCGGCGCTTGGGCCAGCGGCCGCATGGCCGGACGCATCCCACCGAAGCAGCAAATTCGCTACGGCTTCACGATCATGTTGGTGGTCTCGGTGATCAACGTCGCAGCGAATGTATTCTTTACCGCGCATGTTGCCTGGGCCATGTTTCCGATCACCATCTTCGCTTTTGGCTGGGCCGTGATGATGCCGGTAGTGACGCTGCTGGTGCTCGATTTGTACCCCGAGCGGCGCGGCATGGCGTCTTCTTTGCAGGCCTTCATCGGTTCTTCAGCGAATGGCATTGTGGCCGGCGTGTTGGCCCCGCTGATCATGCATTCGACCGTCGCGCTCGCCATCGCGTCACTCTTCATGATGTGCATCGGGCTGTTGGCGTGGGTCTGGCTGCACCGACGCTGGCCGGACATCGGCCGCTTCATCAACACGCATTGAGCCCGAACTCGCCGTCATAGACTGCCGCGCTACGCTCGCCATGACGAGACTGTGGCTGGCCGCGCTGCTCTTGCCATGACGAAACTTAGCTGGTAGCGCTCAGAGTTCGCGCCAGCCGACTTGTCCTGGCCGAGCCGAGTATTTGGTTTTGGCGTCAAGTGCTTCAACCTGAACCCGGCTGCTGCGGCCTGCGTACACGGCTGACTTGAGCCACTGACATTCGATCGCCAAAGCAGATTCATCGCCCAAGCGCGTGTGCCAGACTTTTTGGGCGCCGTCCCAGCGGTAGCCGCGCGCCTTCAGCGCGTCTTTGGCGTCGAACGGTGCGTTCGTCGCTTGCAGACGAAAGGTCGGTGTGCGGGCTGATTCAACCAAGCGCGACAAGCCGCTGGACTGGGTTATCTTGAGCGAAGCCATCAACACCGCCAGCAACGCATGGCAGTCCATCTCGGCCCGGTGGGCGTCGTAGAAAAATCCCAAGTCATAGGCCAGCGAAGTCAGCTTGGCCGAGCCGCGGCCCTCTTGCTTCCAGTCGATGTCGGCAAACGAGCAAGCCCAGTTCAGCGCCGCAAACTGCGGCAGCCGGGCCTCGACAAACGGCCGGTCAAAGCCGGCGTTGTGCGCCAGCACCAAGTCGACGCCCTCCAACATGCGCAGCACCTCGACTTCGTCCAGCCGCTGGCCGCGCAACATGTCGTCGGTGATGCCGGTGATGGCGATGATCTCGGCAGGCATCGGCATGCCAGGATCTTCCAAACCGTCGTACACCTGCGCAACGCCGACCGGCTGGCCGGTGTGCAAATCAACAGTCACGCGCAGCAGGGCCAGTTCGACAACTTTGTCGCGCACCGGATTCAGGCCGGTGGTTTCTGTGTCCAGCACCAGCAGCGTCGCCACCGGCCCGCTGCTCGGCGGAAATTCCAGCCGAGGCACGAGCCGACGCAACACACGAAAGTCTGGGTGCGCGTCCAGCACCTTCGCCATCGCTTCAACGGCTTCTACGGTTTCTAGGGCCTTGACGGTTTCTACCGCTTCGGACTGGGCGTTGACCAGCGCTGCCGGTTCAGGCTGCAGGGCCACTGCGGCGAGCGGCCGCGCTTGCTTCAAGGCGATCATCGGCGCCACGCGAGGCATCGGCACAACGGCGTCATCAAAGCCAAAGCCAAGCTGGTGGATGCCGGAAAAACTCTTCGGTTTCATGGGGTTCTTACTGGTGCAAACGGCTCAGCCGGATGGCTGCCGTTGGGCCGCGAGTCTAGCACTGGCGACCTCATCAGCGCCCGGCGGCCGGTCAGCGCAGCACGGCGCTGGCTGCTGCTTCAATGACCAAGGCTTGCGCGTCTTCTGCCAGCAAAAAACCGGCCTGATGAGCTCGTTCAGCGGCTCGGGCCACGGCAGCCACATAGCCGTCGTGAGAGCCGTAGCGCTCGGCCAATGACAGACGACTGTCTTGGTTGGCCAAGCGCGCCTGCGCATCGCGCGCAAACGGCAACATGCCGCCCACGTAGTTGCAAATCTGGTCCTTGTGAAACGGCATCTCGCCATCTGCCGTGACATTCCAACCTAAATAAGTGCCCAGCGGGGCGTCGGCCAAAACCACCGGAACACCGCCAAGTTCGTTGCCATCGGCATCGACCTTGGGCGCCAGCATGCTCAGCACTTGTTTGATCTTGGGCGGTGCAAAAGTGGGAATGCCCGAGCCGTCGACGGCCTTGAAATCAGGGCCCCAGTCGTAGTCCAGCACCGGCATGATGAAGTCGCGCTCAGGGAGTGTGGGGCGCAAGCCTGGCAGCGCCGGAAAACCCATCGCTGCTTTGTGCGCGGCCACCAGCGTGCCGGCTGCCAAGGTCGGATAACGGCTGGCCGGCGGCTCGGTGTTGCGCATCACCCAGTTGCGAAAATGCACCCGCAGCGCGTTGACGGTTTGCGTGTGCGGCATCGGGTTGGCCGGCAGAACGCCTTGGCCAAAATTATTACCGGGACACATCGGCCCTTCTTTGGGCAAGCCGACACCGGGCAGGCTTGAATTGAAACCGCCAGCACCACCGCCGTGGTTGCTGCCGGCGATGTAATAACGTTTCACGTTGGCCGGCAAAGGGAGGTCTTGCTTGGCGTCGGTGCCAACCCACTCGGGCGTCAGCTTCAAGGCCCAGACCTCGGCTGAACCAAAGTGTTCCATGATCTTGGGGCAGGTTTGAGTGGCGGTGCAGCGGTCCAAAATGCCGGCGGCGGGAATGCCGCGCAACAAGTCTGGGTGCGGCAACCACCACTGCGGGCCTTCGCTGCCGGCTTGGTATAACTCGAGCACGCCATCGGGTTGCGCCCAACGAAAGTTCAGCGCAATACGCCGACCCGCGATGATCGGCCACAAGCCGTCATGCACCGGGGCGCCGGCTTCGTCACGGTTAAAACCAAGGTGCAGCCAACCGCGCAGGTAATTGCCAGACTGAGAAACACCCCGACCAATGCTGTACTTTACCGTTTTAGCGATGGGGTTGGGCGTGCCGACATCGTCGGCATGAGCCTGCTTGAAGAATGCGCCAACATCGCGCCAAGCGGCAAAACCCACCCCCAGCACATAAGGGTCGGCCGCGGTGAAGACCACTTGGTAAAGACGCTTGGCGTCAAAGCCTTTTTTCAGGCAAATCTGCGTCGCATCCGGCACGCCAGGAAACGGGTTTTGGGCGTCGCAACGGGCCCAAGCCCAATCGCTGGGAGCGATGGTTTGCTCATCAATCACTTCACCATCCATGCTCTCGCCGGCACGGGATGTTAATTTAGCTTTGGCCGTCTCCAAGCTCATGGGTTTGTAGGGCACCGGATTGGTTTGCACCATCAGCGGCTGAGAGCCCACGCCGCTGCGGTTGACGATGCGCCCAAGGACTTGACCCGTGACCCGAGAGCCATCGGCTTGACGCGCGACGGGGACTTGCAAAAACTGCATGCCGGCCACGCTGGCTTTAGGGCGCACGGTGGTGGCACCGACGTTGTCGCCCTGCCAGGCACTGGCCAGCTCGATGTCGCCAAAGGCCCGCTCTTGTGGCGCGAACGGATACACGCGCCCGCGGTTCGGCACGTCGTGCCACAGCAAACCGCTGGCCTGTTTCAAGTCAACCGGTTTGTAAATAAGGAACGACGCCACGTAACGCACTTTGCCATCTGGGTCCTTGGCCAATTCGATGTCTTGAATGATGGCGTTGCCCGGCAGCTTGGGGTCCAACTCACCAAAGGCGCGACCGGCAATCTGCTCATACGCCACGCCGTTGGTCACACCGGCCACGGCGGGCATCGGCAGGGTTTCATCGATCACGATGCGCGTGACGCGCGCCTGCGCGGCGCAGGACAAAATCAGCAGGCCGCCGGCCAGAATTCGGAGGGATTTTTTCATGTCTATGTCCTCAGAGGGGTCAAAGCCGGGAACCGGATCAGCGTGCGTTACGAGGTGCGTTTCGCAGCAGCTCAGCGACTTGGTCTTTCCACCATTTGGCCTGCCCTGTGGTGCCGTGGCCAGCCGTTTGGTCACTGGCGGGTAACAGCAACAGGCGAGCGTTCGGAACGCGTTTGAGTTCACGCTCCATCACGCCCAATTCAGGCGGATTGCGTTCGTCGTCGGCAGAGTTGATGGCCAGCAGCGTCGCCTTGATTTTTTCCAACCCGGCCAAGGGGTTGTAGTCGCGCGAGGAAGCCCATTGGTACAAAAGATCGTTGGCATCGCCCGGCACTGGCGTCTTGAGCCGCAGGTCCAGCAACTGGTCGGCCTTCTCACTGGTGGGCGCCAAGCTTTGCAGAGCCTGGTTGCCGCCGCTGGTGGCTGTCGCAAAAAACACTGACGCAAATTGCGCGCTGCGCGGCTGGGTGGTGTAGTTACCGCCCAGCCACTCCGGGTCATTGCGGATCGAGTCAATGATCAGGCGTCGCATCATCCAGTTGCGTCCCGACATGGCGCTGGGCAGAGACGCCATCGGCACCAGCACGTCCATGAAGTCAGGGTGCGTAATGCCCCACATCCAAACCTGCATGCCGCCCATCGAATTGCCCAACACCATGCGCACATGTTTGACGCCCAGCCCTTCGCTGACCAATTTGTGTTGCGCGGCGACCATATCGGTGTAGTTGTACTGTGGAAACTTGGCTCGCAGGCCGTCCGAAGGTTTGCTTGAGCGACCCGTCCCAATCGCGTCGGGCAGGATGATGAAGTACTTGCTTGCGTCCAGCGCCTGCCCCGGCCCGAACAGTTGACCGGCAAACGCCGGCGTCAATAAGCCGGCCCCTGTGCCAGCCGTGCCATGCAAGATAATCACTGGCTCGCCGGTCGGCTCACCCACCGTGGTGTAGCCAATTTTCAATTCGGCCATGACCTCGCCGGTGTGAAAGCGAAAGTCTTTGACGGTCCAGCTGCCAGCCTTGGGCGCTGGATAGCTTTGCGCCATGGCGCAGCAGGTCAAGGTCGACAAAAGCAATCCTACTAATTTTTTCATCCAGCGCTGCATGGTCAGACCTTCAGGTTGAGTCAAAGACAGCCACCCGAACGACACCGCGTCGCTGAGTGAACCGCCACAAATTCTAAAACGGCAGACAGGGCTCAAAACGTTCCCTAGCCTCAGCGTTTACCCTTTGCTTTGGGTGAAATACCGGCCATGTTGGCCAGCACTTCACTCACCGAAGCCGTGTCTTGTTGGCCCAGACCTTGGGCCATGGCAGCGCTATAAATCGGCACGCAGGCACTGAACAAGGGCGTCGGGCAATCGACAGACTTGGCCATGTCGCCGATGACCTGCATGTCCTTTTGCCAGACCTCGACCTTCATGGTCGGCGGCGAATATTCGCTGCGGATCATGAACGGCATGCGCAAGCGCATGACGCCCGTACCGATGACGGGACTGCTGCCAAATAGATTCAGGACATCTTGCGGATCAAGTCCCATCTTGCGCGCCAGCGTCACTGACTCGGCGCAGGCCACGTTGTAAATAGCGACCAGATGGTTCGCCGCAAATTTCATCTTGGTGCCATTGCCGTAAGCGCCCACATACGGCACGTTGTCGGTGAAGACTTTGAGCACTGTTTCAACACGTTTGTAGGCCGCCTTGCTGCCGCTACAAAACACCGTCCATGCGCGTTCTTTCATGCGCACCGCCGTGCCGCTGATAGGGCAATCGAGCACTGACATGCCGACACGACGCAAGGCCTTGAGCGCCTGCTCTTTATCGTCTATCGGCAAGGTGCTGGTTTCGACTACCAACAAGCCCTGGCCTTTGCCTCGCGGCTTGGCGGCAGCGAGCATTTTGACCGTCTCAGTCAATGCGTACGATGTTGACAAAGAGACAATGACGATGGCTGAGCCATCGGCCACAGCCGTCGCCGATGCAAGGGCTTTGCCCCCAGCCGCTTTGAGCCGCTTACAAGCGGGTGCGAAGACGTCGTAGCCGACCACTGGATATCCGCACTTGATGAGCTCTTCAGCCATCGCACTGCCCATGATGCCCAGACCCACGACCCCAATGACTGGCTTGCTCATTCCCTGTTCCTTTTTTATAGCTGTACGCAACGCGTTTAAAACTCAATCAGCTTTGATATTGGCTGACTTGACAACGGCACCCCACTTGGCGATTTCGTCTTTCATGTACGCACCAAAGTGCTCGGGCGTATCGCCCACCGGAATAGCGCCTTGGGCCAGCAATTCCTCCTGAACATCTTTTTGCTTGAGGATGTCGACAATCTCACGATTGAGCTTGGCCACAATCTCTTTAGGCGTTCCCACTGGCGCCACGATGCCGATCCAGGAATACGCCTCGTAGCCAGGCACGCCGCTTTCGGCAATCGTCGGCACGTTGGGCAATGAAGCCAGCCGCTTGGCGCTGCCAATAGCGATAGCGTTTAGACGACCCTGCTGAACAAATGAAAGCACGGGTGGAATGCTGCTGTAAAGCATCTGCACTTGACCCGCCAACAGGTCGGCCGTGGCAGGGCCTTGGCCTTTGTAGGGCACGTGCACGGTGTTGACCTTGGCGAGTGAATTCAGCAACTCACCAGCCAAATGTCCGGAGTTGCCGCTGCCGGGCGATGCAAAGAAAAGCGTGCCGGGCTTTTCTTTGGCCAGCGCCAACAATTCGCGCATGTTCTTGGCCGCCACCGACGGATGCGTCACTAACAGTAACGGGTAAATCACCATGTTGGTGATCGGCACGAAATCCTTCAACGGGTTGTAGGGGAGCTTGTCGTAAAGACTCGGGTTCACGGCCATCGGGCCGGCTGCAGCAATGCCAAGGGTGTAACCATCCGGTGCCGCTTGCGCTGCGGCCATCAAACCGACGATGCCATTGGCCCCTGCCTTGTTGTCAACCACCACGGTCTGACCCAGTCGCACGGTCAGTTTCTGCGCCACCAAACGGGCAATCACATCGTTGCCACCGCCGGGCGGAAAGGGCACGATCATGCGGATTGGTTTGCTGGGATAGGCTTGCGCCATGGCGGCCGTGACCACCAAGCTGGCTGTAGCGATCAGCATTTTTACCGCGCTCAAAAGGGGGGTTATTGGCATATTTGTCTCCTTGTCTTTTTTAAAGTCCTACAAAGGAGTATACCTATTAAGGTGTGAATAGCTGGGCCATAATCTCGCATCTAAGACCCAAAAAGCCCGCGTCGACCTACCAATCCATGGCCAATTCATCCCTCAACGCAGAAGCACCCGACACTCGACTCCCGCGCTACTTGCAGATACGCGATGCCTTGATGCGACGCATCTGCGCCAGAGCTTGGACAGAAGGCGAAGCCTTGCCAGCAGAAGACAAACTGGCGGCTGAATATGCCGCGTCGGTTGGCACATTGCGCAAAGCGCTTGCGGTTTTGGTGAGTGAAGGCATCGTCGAACGCATCCACGGTCGCGGCACGTTTGTAACCCGCGCGTTCGACCGGATTTCGATGCTGCGCTTTGTGGGCTTCAGTCTGACGGGCACGAATGAACTGCCAGAAACCGCCACGCTGGCCATCCAAGTCGTCCAAGAACCTGCCGAAGCACGGCAAAAGTTAACATTGCAGGCCAACGACAAAATGCTTTACCTGCACCGCACGCGGGCTATCGGTCAAGAAGTGCTACTGTCGGAGCATGTCTGGCTTCCTTACAAACGCTTCGCCAAACTCGAAGCCTATCTGCAAAAAAACAATCCGCTCTTGCTCTACCCGGTGTACGACGCCTTGTGCGGCGTGCTGGTATCGCGTGCGGCAGACCAGTTGTCCATCACCGCGCTGCCCGACGCGGATGCAGCACTTTTCAAGATGCCCCAGAAAAGCCTCGGCGTTCGCATTGAAAGGTGCATGACCGAGCACACCGGTCAAGTGATTGAATGGCGTGTCGCGTACATCACCACAGATCGGTTTCAATACACCGTTGAGACTCGCTAACCACTGGCCCGCATTTATCCATGCATTGACTTCACAAGAAAGACTTTTATGACCCAACTCACACTGGCACAAGCCAACAAGATCATTAATTCAGCGCTTGAGCACTCAAAAAAAATGGGCTACAAGCCCATGGCCGTGGTGGTGCTGGACGACGCCGGCCACGTCAAAGCCACGCAGCGCGAAGACGGCGCCAGCATGTTTCGCATCGACGTTGCCACGGGCAAAGCCTGGGGTGCGGTCGGCATGGGCATTTCCAGCCGAGGCCTCAGCGAGCGCGCCAAAGACAACCCTAATTTCTTTTTGTCACTGGCAGCCACTTCGGGCGGCAAGTTTTTGCCACAACCCGGCGCGGTGCTGATCAAAAATGCCGCCGGCGCCATTCTGGGTGCGGTCGGTGCCAGCGGCGGCACAGGAGATGAAGATGAAGCCATTTGCGCACACGGCGTGTCAGCTGCCGGCTTGACGACCTGAGTTTGAACCGAACCACAAGGACGAGACTTTGGATTTCATTGCAGCAGGAAACATCACAAATCTCGACCTGTGGATCATTGCTCTTTACGGCGTCAGCATCTTGGCCATCGGCCTATGGGTGTCACGCAAAATTGAAGACGCCGATGACTACTTTCTGGCTGGCCGCAGCTTGGGCTGCGTGGCCATCGGCTTCTCACTTTTTGCATCGAATATTTCTGGGACCACGCTGGTCGGCCTGAGTGGTCAGGCCTACACCTCGGGCATTTCGGTGGCCAATTACGAGTGGATGGCCGGCCTACTGTTCTTGTTCATGGCCTTTGTGACGGTGCCGGTTTTCTTCAAACAACGCATCACCACCATCCCTGAATATCTGGAGCGCCGTTACAGCCCGACGGTGCGGCGTTACTTTTCTGCACTGACGATTTTTTTGTCGATCTTCGTCGACACCGCTGGCAGCATTTTTGCGGGTGTACTGATCTTGCAAGTGTTCTTCCCCGGCTTGCCGTTCTGGCCGAGCTGCGTCGGACTGGCAGTTTTTGCCGGTGCTTACACCGCGATTGGCGGCTTGCGTGCTGTGGTTTACACCGATGTGATCCAAGCCATCGTGCTATTGGCCGGATCAACCGCGCTGACGTGGATTATCTTTGCCGCCAACGGCTACTCGTGGACGCAAGCCACCGCCGGTTTACCGCCCGGTCACTTGTCACTGATTCGACCACTTGACGATCCTAATTTACCTTGGTTGGGCACTTTGATTGGCGTACCAATTCTTGGGTTTTATTACTGGTCGACCAACCAATACATTGTGCAGCGCGTGCTGGCGGCGCGCACACTCGACCATGCGCGTTGGTCGCTGACACTGGCCGGCCTGCTCAAGCTGACGCCCTTGTTCATCATGGTCTTGCCCGGGGCGATGGCCGCCAGCATACTGCCCGACATTGCAAAGGCAGATGCTGTTTTCCCCACGCTGGTGACCACGCTGCTGCCGTCAGGCCTGCGCGGGCTGGTGCTGGCCGGACTGATCGCAGCCATCATGTCGACCATCGACAGCACCTTGAATGCAGCGTCGACCTTGGTCTACCACGACTTCTTGAACGACAAACAGAAAGCCCGTCTTGGCCAAAAAGGAGCGGTCACGATGGCGCGCTGGCTGACCGTGGTGTTCATGCTTCTGGCTGCCTTGTGGGCGCCGATGATCAGCAATTTCCCAGGTATCTTTGCTTACTTGCAGGAGATTTTTTCGTATGCCGTGCCACCCGTCGTTGCCATCTTTTTGCTGGGTCTGTTTTGGGCTCGCACCACGCCAGCCGCAGCACTGGCCACGCTGATCATTGGACATGGCATGGGACTCGCCACCTTGCTCAGCAAACAAGCCGGTTGGCTGACGCTGCATTTCACCATCGTGGCGGGCCTGACCACCGGCCTGTGCCTACTGCTCTGCATCGTCGTGAGCCTGTGCACCACCCCGCGCGACGACCCGGCCATGCGCTCCTCGCTGTGGCGGTTGGAGATGGTGCAGCCTGATCAACAGCGCGGTTGGCTGCTGGACTACCGGGTTCAGGTAGTCGCCGTTGCGACGCTGACGCTGGCGATTGTTGTGGCTTTTTGGTAGCCCAAGATCACCTGCGCAGATTCAGCGCTACGCGCGCGGCAGCCTTGAAGGCCCGCGACAACAATCACTCCGCTTTAAGGTTCGCAGAGGTGATGACGGCTGTCCATTTGTCCGTCTCAATTTGGTTACGTCGCACCGCATCTGCCACGCTTCCGCCCAGCGGCTGAATGCCCAATGCGTCCCAGCGCTGGACCAACTCCGGCGTCTTCAGCACGGCGTTGATTTCAGCATTAAGCTTGCTGACAATCGCCGGCGGGACACCACGTGCAGCCGAGATGGTGTACCAAGGTACAGAGGAGTAGCCGGGTACGCCGGCTTCGTCCAAGGTGGGCACATCTGGCAAGCTGGCGTTGCGGGCTGTTCCCGTCACCGCCAGCGCGCGAACTTTGCCGCTCTTCAGGTGGGGGTGGGCCGTTCCGAGACTTTCAAACAGCATGTCAACTTGGCCTCCGAGCAAATCGGCCATGGCGGGTGCGCCACCTCGATACGGGACATGCACATAGTCCACCTTGGCCATGTAGCGAAACAGTTCAGCCGCCATGTGCATGGCTGACCCATTCCCCGCAGACCCGTAACTCATTTTTCCGGGTTGGCTACGCATCGCGACCAAGAGTTCTGCCACCGACTTGATGGAGGACTTCTGATTGACGATCAGCACACTTGGACTCTCTGCAATCAAGGCAACCGGCTGAAGGTCTTTGAGCGGGTCGTAGCGCAAGTTGCTGTACAACTTGACGGCACCATTGTGTGCGATGGTGCCCAGCATCAGCGTGTAGCCGTCCACCGCACCCTTGGCCACTGATTCCCCGCCAAGATGGCCGCCAGCACCGGTCTTGTTTTCGATCAACACGGGCTGACCCAAACGAGGGCCAAGTCGTTCAGCAACCGTGCGGGCCAGCAGATCAGCGGGCCCACCGGCCGCGTACGGCACGATCAACTTGATGGGCTTTGACGGGTAGGACTCCTGCGCAACCGCGAGGGATGCTGCAGCCACAAGACCCCATGCCAATATCGGTCTACAGAAGTTTTTAACCATGATGCCCCCTCAGTCGAGTTGCAGGTTAGCCGCCTGGATCACACGATTCCATTTGGTCGTTTCGATTTTAAAAAAGGCGGCGGCTTGCTCAGGCGTTTTGGGCTGATCGTTGATGACGAACTTGTCATAACGCGCCATCACATCGGGCGAGGCGAGCAGGCGTGCCAGCCATCCGAGCTTAAAAATCCTCTGCAGCGTCAGCGTCATTTCAACTGCGCCAAGGTCATCACTGGACGTTGTGCGTAAGGCCGGTCCCACGCGTCACAGTTGCTGCGGTCCACAATTTGCACAGGGAGGTCGATCACAGCGGGCACCGCTTCGCCGCGCAGGTGGCGCACCGCACATTCTGTCGCAAGGTGCGCCATTTGCATGGCGTTGAAATCGGCTGTAGCCAACATATGACCCGCGGCGATGGCATGGATCGCTTGCGGTATGGCATTGATGCCGACGACCGGCACGTGGCGGTCGACTGCGTCCAAAGCCTCCAGCACTCCAATGGCCATGATGTCGTTGGCCACCAGACACGCATCCAAATGCGGATGCTCACTGAGCCACGAGGCGGTTCGCTCGCGAGCCAAGCCTTGCTCGTAATCTCCAGCTATCACGCCCTCAATGCGAATGCCAGGATACCGCTGGGCTGCAGCCCTGAAACCTCGCAGACGCGCTTTGCTGGTGAAAGAGTGTTCATGCCCCGTCACGACCAACACCCGCCCCTGTCCGCGCAGATGCTGAAACAAATAGTCGGCGATGGACTGGGCCAACTGATAGTCATCAGAGCCCACGTAGCTGACGTTTGGCACAGCGGCAATCGGATTGACAAAGCCCACCAACGGAATGCACGCCACAGCAATCCGCCGAATAGCCGCATCGACTAAGCTCACATGGACAGGCGAGAAGATGAAAATATCGGGCCGCTTTGGCATCGCCAGCGCCAGATCAATCAGCGCGCTTTGCTCATCAGGGTCATCGCCTTTTTTTGGTACGAAATGCAGGACCTCCGCACCGAACAGCGCCGCGGCCCGCTCGGCACCCAGCCGCGCTGCGCCATAGGCAGGGTTCGTCAGGTTTTTGGTGAAGACTGCTGCGAGCATCTCGACCTGCAAATCAAATCATGCCGCCGTTCGGCTGGATCACTTGCCCGTGGATCCACGAGGCCTTGCCGGAAGCCAAGAAGCTCACGACCTCGGCAATTTCATCGGGTGTGCCAATCCGGTTGAATGGGCTCATCCCGGCCGCCTTGGCTTTGGCCTCGTCGGTTTTGCCGGCGCGGAACAAATCAGTGTCCACCGGACCTGGTGCGACCGCGTTGACGCGCACGCCACGGCCCGCCAATTCCTTGGCCATGGAACGCACTAAGCTCTCGACCGCTGCCTTTGTTGCCGTGTACGGACCACCGCCCGGAATGCCGACACGCACCATCGATGTAGTCAGCGCAATGATGTTGCCGCCGTCAAGCACATGCTGGGCCGCCGCACTCAGCACATTGAACGCGCCAACGATGTTGACTTCCACCAGTTGGCGAAAAGCTTCCGGCTTGAATTGCGCCACGGGACCTGGCGGCACGTTGATGCCGGCGTTAGCAACCACACAGGAAGGCGCGGCACCAAAGTCACGGGCCACATCTGCAAAAGCTTGAGCCACCTGCGCTGAATCACAAATGTCCACCGCATAACCTTTGATCCGGGAGCCGCCCATGTTGGCAGGCAGGTTGGGGGCACTGCTGACATAGGTGTAGGCGACGTCGTAGCCGGCCTCTGCCAACTTATGGACGCAGGCGGCGCCAATGCCGCGTGTGCCGCCGAATACCAGTGCGATCTGTTTGCTCATGTGAAATCCTCAATAAAAAAATAAAAAATCAGGCGATGTAAGGCTTGCCATACACGGGTTCTTTGTAAGCGATCGGAGGCAGCTGCCAAGTCCCCGTCGAGGGTGGTCGAACATCGGCGTCCACGTGCACGTCAATCACACAAGGGCGTTTATTGCGCAAGGCCTGCTCCACGGCGGGGCCTAACTCGTTCGGGCGCGTGACGGTGTAGCCATCGGCACCGCAGGCTCGGGCCCAAGCGGCGAAGTCGGGGTTGTAGCGCTCACCGGTTTCGCCTTTGTAAAAGGCTGTCCCGATTTCACGCCCATTGAACAAGCCGTGCTGAATGTCGCGGATCGCGCCCCATGCAAAGTTGTTCCAGACAATCCAGACCACCGGTAAGTTGTATTCGACCGCAGTGCACAACACGTAAGGGGCCATGGTGAAACCGCCATCGCCGACCACCGCGACACAAGGACGGTCAGGTGCCGCCAGCTGCGCGCCCATGACGCCGCAGACGCCGAAGCCCATCGAAGAATAACCCCAGCTGTTGAGCATGCTTTGGGGACGTTTGGATTTCCAGAACTGCATGAACCAGTTGTGGTGAACACCAGAGTCCAGAGCTAGGATCACGTCATCAGGCAATATTTTTTGCAATGTACCGACCACAAATTCAGGCCGCAGGGGGTTGGTTGAATCACCGAAGTGCGGCCGCACAAAGGCTTCCCATTCCGCTTGCCAGCCCTGAACTTGCACCCGCCACGGCGCATAGCGGGTGGCCTCAATGCCGGGGCGTTGCGGCAGTGCTGTCAGCAACTGCTGCGTGAAGACTTTGATGTCAGCAATGATGCCGAGCGTGGGCGGGTAGTTACGGCCCAGCTCCTGCGGGTCAATGTCAACATGCACCAACTGGGTTTTCGGAAAATTCCAAGAGTAACCCGGCTGCCAGCTGGATGAACTGCGGTCATCAAACCGGGTGCCCAACGTGATCACCAGATCTGCTCGACGACCCGCCTCGTTGGCCGGGTAGGCGCCATTGCGTCCAATGAAACCCAGCGCCAACGGGTGCTCGCCCGAAATGCAGCCCATGCCGTTCGGCGACGTGATGACGGGGATGCCCAAGCGGTCAGCCAACGCCGTGATCTCTGGGCCGGC
>CANFZL010000015.1 GCA_947451205.1 Comamonadaceae bacterium | reverse complement strand
TTGTCGACGGTCTACATGCCCGGCTACAAGCTGACCATGCTGCCCGACGAAGTGGTGCAAAACTACACGCTGCAAGAGGGCCGCAACTGCCCGGCCTTGTCGCTCTACGTCACGCTGGACGAAGCCACGCTGGAGATTCGCGAGACCGTGACGCGGCTCGACTTGGTGCCGATCATCAGCAACCTGCGCCACGACAAACTCGACACCACTTTCACCGAAGCCTTTTTTGAAACCGCACTGACCAGCGCGCCGCCGGCCGATGTCGAATGGGGCGTGGAGCTGTGCTTTTTGCACCGGTTGGCGCGGCACCTCAAGGCGCAACGCGAAGTGGTGCGCGGCAAGCCCGAGAACTTCAATCGGCCCGATTACAACTTCAAACTCGACAACCCTAGCGGCGGCGAACCGCAAGGCGATGAGCCTGTCAGCATCAGCATTCGCCAGCGTGGCGCGCCGCTTGATTTGATCGTCGCTGAGGCCATGATTTTGGCCAACAGCACTTGGGGCGAATGGCTGGCCGAGCATGGCGTGCCAGGCATTTACCGCAGCCAAGCCAGCATGGCGCCGGGCGTCAAAGTGCGCATGGGCACCAAGGCCTTGCCGCACGCCGGCATTGGCGTCAAAAGCTACGCTTGGAGCACCTCACCGCTACGCCGTTATGTCGACTTGGTGAACCAGTGGCAGATCATCTCTTGCGTCCGGCATGGTCGCACCGCCGCACTGGCCGCACCGTTCAAGCAGCGCGACACCGAACTCTTCGCCATCATCTCTGGCTTCGATGCGGCCTACAGCGCCTACAACGGTTTTCAGTCCGGCATCGAGCGTTACTGGACGCTCAAGTACCTGCAACAAAACGGCATCACCGAACTCACCGCGACCTTCTTCAAAGACAACTTGGTGCGCGCCGATGACTTGCCGCTGGTGCTGCCAGCAGCGGGCTCGCAAGGCTTGCCGCGCGGCGCACGGGTGCGCATCAAACTGGGCGAGATTGACGAGATCACGCTGGACATTCACAGCACCGTGATTGAGCGGCTCGACACTGAGCCGGAAGACGCCGCAGCGGCCGCAGACGAGGACTTGGACTCCGAAGAATCAGAATTCGCCGCCGGCCCAATCTCAATCGCCGTGGACCTGAACGAGCACGACAGTGATGCAGCCAACACCGCCAGCGTGCCCGCCGCGTAAACGGCGGTGTTTCAGTGCGGCTGCACGCCCGGCGGCTAGGTCAGGCCCAGTGAACTCGACACGCATCATGAGACGATCCCAAAAATGAACCCTGATGTCGCTATCAGCAACGCCATCGCCCACGAAAAATTAACCAAGGTGGGGCCAAGCATGCGGGCGAAGCAGTCATGAATCTCGCCTTGAAAAGCCTGCTACGACCGCTGTTCAAGCTGCTCATGCTGCTGCTCCTGGCCGTGCTATCCCTGCAGCTTTATTTTGTCGGCCGCATTGCATTGATGGCCGTGCTCGCACCTGAATCCACCGCTTTTCAACGCTCAGAGATCTTTCGCGTGACGAACACCACCGGCTCACTCAAATGGCGCCAAAACTGGGTCCCTTATGCGGAAATTTCAGTGAACCTGAAGCGCGCCGTTATCACCTCCGAGGACGCCAGCTTCACCGAGCATGACGGGCTGGATCTGGAAGCACTGGAAAAGGCTTGGGGGAAAAATACAGTGGCTGAGCAGCGTGCACAAAAACAAACGGATCGGATCGCAGCTGAGGAAGCTAGGCGACAAAAATGGAAAAAAACCAGCGCCGCTCCAACGCCCCAGAAACTGGTCGCCAAAGCACCCAAGATCGTCGGCGGCTCGACCATCACCCAGCAGCTCGCCAAAAATCTTTTTTTGTCGGGTGAACGCACTCTGCTGCGCAAAGGTGAAGAGCTGGTCATCACGCTGCTGCTTGAAGCGCTGTTGGACAAGCAGCGAATTTTGGAAATTTACCTCAACAACGTCGAATGGGGTGAAGGCATTTTTGGCGCCGAGGCTGCGGCTCAGCACTACTTTCGCAAACCAGCCGCCCGACTCAGCCCCTACGAAGCGGCTCGGCTCGCGGTGATGCTGCCACGTCCGCGTTATTTTGAGACTCGACCTGGTTCTGAGTACCTGGCCTCACGCGCCAACACCATCGTCGCGCGCATGGGCGCGGTCTCTTTGCCTTGATGACAAACCAACACAACAGCCATGCGCATATTAGGCATTGACCCCGGGCTGCAAATCACTGGTTTCGGCGTCATCGATGTCGATGGCCAGACGCTGACTTATGTGGCCAGCGGCACTATCAAAACCACGCACATGGTGGGCGGGCCTTTGCCGGGGCGGCTCAAGGTGTTGTATGACGGCGTGCGTGAAGTTGTCGCCCGCTACCAACCAGACCAATCTTCAGTCGAAATCATTTTCGTCAATGTCAACCCGCAAGCCACTTTGCTGTTGGGCCAAGCCCGCGGTGCCTGCATCACAGCACTGGTGTCGATTGACTTGCCCGTCAGCGAATACACCGCATTACAGATGAAAAAGGCCGTCGCGGGCTACGGCAAAGCGGGTAAAGCCGAGGTACAAGAAATGGTCATGCGACTGCTCAAACTGCCGTCATTGCCCGGCAAAGACGCCGCCGACGCCTTGGGCTTGGCCATCACACATGCGCACGTGGGGCCGGCCATGGCTAGGTTGACGAAGGCTAGCGGTCTGGGCGCTGCGATGGGCGGGGCTTATCGGGATGGACGTAGCCGATAACGTTTGAGTTATGCGGCTGGCCATGCCGCACTAAACCCCCTTCGGTAGCTTGGAAGCCATCAGCTTCTTACGGTCCAGTTTGCGTGCGCCCACAATGAACGTTCCGTCGCCAACCACCAAGGGCACCCTGACGACTTTACCCGGCAACGGTGTGAGATTGAACTTGGCAAACTTGTCTGTGTCTTGCTCGGAACATGTCCCGATCCCAACCACCTTGTCCAGCATCTCCACTGTGGGAATGGCGATGACGCACTCCTTGTTTTTTCGCAAGGCTGAGATCCAACGTTGACGCCATGGTTGGGCGAAGTCTTATTCGGCTGGACAGTGGCATCAAATTAATTCAGTGGATGGATGACCCAGTTGGCGATCAAATCCACCGCTTCTCGCTCCATGCCAATAAAGCCGTGATAGTGCAGCGCCTCGCAGGGATGACCAGAAGCACCGTCACCGCCGCTAACCAACACAGTCTTTTTGATGGGCGAATTTTTGAGGCTACCTGCAATGCCCTTGGCTTCATATGGCGTACAAACCTTGCAAGCGTCGCGTTCATGGTGCAACACCAACACAGGGACCTTGATTTTGGCCAAGTCTTGTGAAGGGACTGCGCCCTGAACGCGATAGGCCGTGACGGATGAAGTCAAAACGATGCCGGCAATGTTTGAACCCGCGTCCCGAATTGCGGCAGCAGTGGCAGAAATCGTTCCCATACTTGTACCCACAAGCCAAATAGGAGCTGGGCTTTTAGCCTTGATGGCCCGGAAGATCGCCTGGTTGTCGATATCATGGTCGTCCCCGATGCGGGTCAGTCCATCGAGGGTCGATACATCAGTGGCACGACCCACCAAAATCACATTGAATGGATGCGCCGCAAATAACTTGGCGGAGCGAATCAAAAAATTCATACTGCCAGGCCAACCATCTGCCCCCATCTTTCCGAATCCCCCGCCACCACCGGAATACAGCACGACGGTTGCAACTGCATCTTTGTTCCACACTGCGTAAATGGGCACGACCACCCCACGAGTTTCAATCCTTTCAAGTTGACCCGACTGAACCTGATCGGCTCGTGACAGGGAATTGAAGGTAAAGGTTACAAGAAATGCCAGCAGTGCTTCAGTAAGCTTCATCTTTGTCTTCGCTTTACGGATGCAACGTGTTCGGCGTCGCAGCCGCACTTAAACACATGCGTCGCACCAATCCCTGAGCAGAGTCGGTGAGCTTTGAGCCTCGACATAGTCAACCAATCAGCGCAAACGCTCCAGCGTCAAAACAGCGAAAAACCCAAAGGCCGAAACCAGCGTCCACTTCAAAATCAGCAGGCCGTAGCGCTTGAAGCGTGGCTGCCCGGTGATGGCAAACAAGGCGAAGCAAGCGCCAGCCGCGAGCATGAGCAAGATGAGGAGCCAACGAAAGAGCAACATGGTTTCGATTGGTAATAAAGCGTGGTCTACCAGGCCGGCGCAAGTTGCGCCAAGCCCTTGGGGGCGGTTTTGTCGTCGGTGAAGCTGACGATTTCATAGGCCTCTGGGTGCGCCAGCAACTCACGCAACAACAGGTTGTTCATGGCATGGCCAGAGCGGAACGCGCTGTAGGCGGCCAGCAGTGGTTTGCCCAACAGATACAGGTCGCCCATGGCGTCCAGAATCTTGTGTTTAACGAATTCGTCGTTGTAGCGCAGGCCTTCGGTGTTGAGCACCTTGTAGTCATCCATGACGATGGCGTTGTCTAAGCCGCCGCCCATCGCCAAGCCGTTGGCACGCATCATCTCGACGTCTTTGGTGAAGCCGAAGGTGCGGGCCCGTGCGATGTCGCGGGTGTAGGAGCCCGCGCCCATGTCGAACTCGACCCGCTGCCCGGTGGAGTCGACCGCTGGGTGGTCAAAATCAATCTCGAAACTGAGCTTGTAGCCTTCGTAAGGACTCAGGCGTGCCCACTTGGTGCTGGCGCCTTCGCCTTCGCGGACTTCGACCGGCTTGATCACACGCACAAACTTTTTGGGCGTCTGTTGCAAGGCGATGCCAGCGGACTGCAGCAAGAACACAAACGAAGCTGCCGACCCATCCAAAATAGGCACTTCTTCGGCGGTGATGTCGATGTACAGGTTGTCAATACCCAAGCCGGCGCAAGCCGACATCAGGTGCTCAACCGTGAACACTTTGGCGTTGCCGTTGGAAATGGTCGAGGCCATGCGGGTGTCTGTCACCGCCACCGCAGACACCACGATATCCACCGGCTGCGGCAAATCAACCCGCCGAAAAACGATGCCTGTGTCGGGCGGTGCGGGTTTGAGCGTTAACTCAACGCGCTGACCGCTGTGCAGGCCAACGCCCACCGCTTGGGTCAGGGTTTTGAGAGTTCTTTGTGCAAGCATTTTCTTATTTTAATTTGCACAGAAGATCCGTGGGGAAAAAAGGACTCATGGCGGCGATAGTGTTTGAGTACTCTCGACCGCGGCGTGGGTCCACTCTCCCGCGTTCACTCCGGAAAGGAGTGAACGCAATGGCAGCAAGGCATCAAGCTCAATCCGCTTGCTTGCGTAAAAAGGCTGGGATCTCAAAGTCGTCCATCCCGCCTGAAGCCAAGGCGTCGACCTTTGCTGCGGCTTGCGTGCGGTTGGTGCGCCAAACGCTTGGCACGGCCATGTTGCCGTAGTCATGCTGTGCCGGGCTGGCCAGTTGAACGTTGGCGCTGGCGTTGTAGGTTTGACCTGCATTGCCCACGGCCATGTTCAGCACAGGCAAATTGTCAGTGCCGGTGCGCAACACTTGCAGCGGAGGCGCTGTGCGGCGAATCGACTGCCGGCTCAAGCCGGTAGCAACGACCGTGACTCGAATTTCATCACCCAAGTTGTCGTCGTAGGCAGTCCCGTAAATCACATGCGCATCGGGTGATGCGTAAGCACGGATGGTGTTCATGGCCAGCTTGGATTCGCTCAATTTCAGCGAGCCTTTAGCAGCCGTGATCAAGACCAAAACACCCTTGGCACCAGACAGGTCAATGCCTTCCAGCAGTGGGCAAGCAACAGCCTGCTCAGCCGCAATGCGCGCACGGTCTGGGCCGCTAGCCACTGCCGTGCCCATCATGGCTTTGCCGGGTTCACCCATGACGGTACGCACGTCCTCAAAGTCGACGTTGACGTGGCCTGGCACGTTGATGATTTCAGCAATACCGCCGACCGCATTTTTCAACACGTCATTGGCATGGGCAAAGGCTTCATCTTGGGTGATGTCGTCGCCCAGCACGTCGAGCAGTTTTTCGTTCAGAACGACGATCAGCGAGTCCACATTGGCTTCAAGTTCTGCCAGGCCGCTGTCGGCATTCGTCATGCGACGCCCGCCTTCCCAGTCGAACGGTTTGGTGACCACGCCGACGGTGAGAATGCCCATTTCTTTGGCAATACGGGCGATCACTGGTGCAGCGCCCGTGCCGGTGCCGCCGCCCATGCCGGCGGTGATGAACAGCATGTGCGCGCCAGCGATGGCTTCGCGAATATCGTCGACCGCGAGTTCAGCCGCATCACGGCCTTTTTCGGGTTTGCTGCCGGCGCCCAAACCACTGCCACCAAGCTGGATGGTCTTGTGTGCTGTGCCTCGGCCGAGCGCTTGTGCATCGGTGTTTGCGCAGATGAATTCGACGCCTTGCACGCCGCTTTCAATCATGTGTTCAACAGCGTTACCGCCGCCGCCGCCAACGCCGATCACCTTGATCAAAGTGCCTTGGTTGAACTCTTCAATCTCGATCATTTCGATGCTCATGGGAGCCTCCTGTTTGTTTTGCAATTACTTAGATTCGGATAAATGTTTGGTTTCAGCATGATTTTTATGACGGCGGGTCAGCCCCTCCCGAATGCGTTGGACAAGATGAGGCCAGGCGTTGCATTGGTAAATGAAGCATCAGAAGTTCCCCACTAGCCAGTCTTTGACCTTGCCAAAAGCGTTGTGCATGCTGCCCGCTTTTTGCGAGACTTTGTAGCCGCGCATGCGGGCCAGTCGGGCTTCTTCTAGAAGCCCCATCACGGTAGCGGCGCGGGCCTGCGCGACCATGTCTGACAGCGCGCTGGAGTAGCGCGGCATGCCGCGCCTGACTGGCTTCAAAAAGATGTCTTCGCCGAGTTCGACCATGCCCGGCATGACGGCGCTGCCGCCCGTGATGACGATGCCCGAAGACAGCACTTCTTCGTAGCCTGATTCGCGGATGACCTGCTGCACCAGCGAGTAAATTTCTTCGATGCGCGGCTCAATCACGCCGGCCAGCGCTTGGCGGCTGAGCATGCGGGGGCCACGGTCGCCCAGACCTGGCACTTCAACTTGCCGCTCTGGGTCGGCCAGCAACTGCTTGGCGCAACCGTTTTCGACCTTGATGTCTTCGGCGTCTTTGGTGGGTGTGCGCAGCGCCATGGCGATGTCGCTGGTGATCAAGTCACCGGCAATCGGGATCACTGCCGTGTGACGAATCGCGCCGCCGGTGAAGATCGCCACGTCTGTGGTGCCTGCGCCGATATCAACCATCGCCACGCCCAGTTCGCGCTCGTCTTGGGTCAACACCGCCAAGCTGGAAGCCAGCGGATTCAGCATCAGCTGATCGACTTCCAAACCGCAGCGACGCACGCACTTGATGATGTTTTCTGCGGCGCTTTGCGCGCCGGTGACGATGTGAATTTTGGCCTCCAGTCGGATGCCACTCATACCGATCGGTTCGCGTACATCTTGGCCATCGATCACAAACTCTTGCGGTTCGACCAGCAGCAAGCGCTGGTCGGTCGAGATGTTGATGGCCTTGGCGGTTTCAATCACCCGAGCGACGTCGGCCTGGCTGACTTCTTTGTCTTTGACCGCAACCATGCCACTTGAATTGATACCGCGAATATGGCTGCCCGTGATGCCGGTGTAAACGCGGCCAATCTTGCAGTCCGCCATCAGCTCGGCTTCTTTGAGCGCTTGCTGAATACTTTGCACGGTGGCGTCAATATTGACCACCACACCGCGTTTCAGGCCGCTGCTGGCGGCGATGCCTAGACCCGCCAATTTGAGCTCGCCATTGAGCAATATCTCGGCGACCACCACCATCACTTTGCTGGTGCCGATGTCGAGCCCGACAACCAGATCTTTGTATTCTTTGGCCATAGTCCTTAACCCTTATTTCTTGTTCTGTTTATCACCGACGGCAACCGTCGTGACGCCGCGCAACTTGATCGCATAACCATTGCTGTAGCGCAAATCAGCTGACTGCAAATTGCGCCCGAATTTGGATGAGGTTTGCGCCACTGTGGCGACGAAACGTTCCACCCGGGCTTGAATATCAGCCGGACTGCCCAAGCCCATTTCAATCACGCCGCCGCCCTCCAGCAAGACACGCCAGCTGCCGCGATTGGTCAACTCGAACTCGGTCAATGTGATGTCAAGCTTCTCGAGCAATGGCGCTACCGCCCGATACCCTTGCAACACCAATGCAGACTGCCCTTTAGGACCGTTCAGCAATGGCAAGTCCTCTGCCTCCACATCACCTTGGTTGACTTCAAAGACTTCGCCAAAACTATTCACCAATTGAGCATCGGCCTCGTTTCCCCAAAAAGCCACGGCTTGGTGCTCTTGCAGCTCGACACGCAGGCCGTCAGGAAACTCGCGCCGCACCACCGCATAACGAACCCAGGGCACGTTCTCGAAAGCATTGCGGGTGCGCGCCAGATCCAGCGTGAAAAAATTACCCGTCAACTTAGGGGCGACATTGGCCCGCAAGGTTGCCGCGTTGTTATGCGTCAATTCGTTGTCCACATGAATAGCCTTCAAGCTGAAGACCGGCTGTTTCGCCAACCAGCCCGCCACAGCCGTCAGTGTCAGTACGGCAAACACCAGCAGAAAAGCGGCAGAGGCATTGTTCATCAGCCTGACGTCAAGCGGCAGAGCTTTCATGAAAGGTGCGCTTTTGACCCGGCTCATGCGCTGTACCCCGCGCTCAATGGTGCCGGCTGATGATCCAGACTGGCGCCTTGCAGAACGGCCAAGCAAAGCGCTTCATACGACATGCCCGCTGCACGTGCCGACATCGGCACCAGCGAATGACTGGTCATGCCGGGTGATGTGTTCAGTTCCAACAAGTAAGGCTGGCGTGTGGCAGCGTCAATCATCACGTCGGCGCGCGCCCAGCCACGGCAGCTCAAGGTCTGGTAGGCCGCCAACACCAACTGCTGAATAGCGACTTCTTCTCCCGCTGGTAAACCGCAGGGCACGATGTACTGCGTGGTGTCGGTGAAATATTTGTTTTGGTAGTCGTAGTTGCCTTCAGGGGCAACGATGCGTATGACCGGCAGCGCCCGCGCATCCGCGCCAGTTCCCAGCACCGGACAAGTGACTTCGTCACCGCTGATGAACTGCTCGCACAGAATGTCGGCATCGAGTTGCTCGGCTTGGGCCACGGCGTCAGCCATTTGATGGACGCTGGTGACTTTGGTCAAGCCGATGGACGAGCCTTCACGCGCCGGCTTCACAATCAGCGGCAGCCCCAAGGCTTCGGGTACCGCCATGACATCAGCAGCACTGTAAACACCTCGGCGCAATAAAACGTAGCGCGGTGTGCTCAAGCCATCGGCCAGCCAAATCCGCTTGGTCATGACCTTGTCGATGCAGACGCTCGACGCCATCACGCCAGAGCCGGTGTATGGAATACCCAGCAATTCGAGCGCACCCTGCACCGTACCGTCTTCGCCAAAGCGACCGTGCAAAGCAATGAAGCAGCGCGTGAAGCCGTCTGACTTGAGCTCATTCAAATCGCGTTCAGCCGGGTCGAATGCGTGTGCATCCACACCTTGCGACAGCAAAGCGGTCAGTACACCGCGACCCGACATCAGCGAAATCTCACGCTCAGCCGAGTGGCCGCCCATCAGCACGGCGACTTTGCCCAAACTGCTCACGTCCGTGTTCTCAATGTGCATGAACACCTCCCATGGCAATCACCTTGCCAGGCACCAAACCGATGGAACCAGCACCCATGCAAACGACCACATCGCCGTCTTGCGCGAGATCGAGAATCGCTTGCGGCATGGCGTCGATCGCATCGACAAACACCGGCTCTAATTTGCCAGCGATGCGCAAAGCGCGGGTCAGCGCACGACCGTCTGCGGCAACGATGGGCGCTTCACCGGCGGCATAAACTTCGGCCAACAGCACGGCATCGGCTTGGCCAATGACCTTGACGAAGTCTTCAAAACAATCACGGGTTCGGCTGAAACGGTGCGGCTGAAAAGCCAGCACCAAACGACGGCCCGGAAACGCACCGCGCGCTGCGGACAGCGTAGCCGCCATCTCGACCGGGTGATGGCCGTAGTCGTCAATCAGCGTGAACTGACCGCCCGCAGCGGCTGGCACTTCACCGTAGCGCTGAAAGCGCCGACCCACGCCGTTGAATTCAGCCAGCGCTTTTTGCACCGCTGCATCGGGAATATCAAGCTCCACCGCCACCGCAATGGCCGACAGCGCATTCAGCACGTTGTGCTCGCCGGGCAGGTTCAACACCACCGGCAGATCCGGCATCGTGACACCGTTGCGGCGCTGCACCGTGAAATGCATCTGACCGTTGACATGGCGCACATCGACAGCGCGCACTTGAGCGTCTTCGTTGAAGCCGTAGCTGGTGACTGGGCAGGAAACTTGTGGAATGATGTCGCGCACAGCGTCGTCGTCGGTGCACAAAATCGCGGTGCCATAAAAAGGCATGCGGTGCAAAAAGTCGACAAAGGCGGCCTTCAACTTTTCAAAGTCGTGACCATAGGTTTCCATGTGGTCGGCGTCGATGTTGGTGACCACCGCCATCACCGGCAGCAGGTTCAAAAAGGAGGCATCGGATTCGTCGGCTTCGACCACGATGTAGTCGCCCGAACCTAATTTGGCATTGGTGCCAGCACTGTTGAGACGCCCACCAATCACATAAGTCGGGTCCAGTCCGGCTTCAGCTAACACGCTGGCGACCAGGCTGGTGGTGGTGGTTTTGCCATGCGTGCCCGCAATCGCGATGCCGCGCTTGAGGCGCATCAGCTCGGCCAACATGAGGGCGCGAGGCACCACGGGAATGCGTTTTTCGCGCGCCGCCAAGACTTCCGGATTGTCGGCTTTGACGGCCGTCGAAGTGACCACGGCATCGACAGTGGCCAAGTTGCTGGCCGCATGGCCAACATAGGTTTTGATGCCCAGACCGGCGAGTCGCCGCAGCGTCGCGCTGTCAGCCAAGTCAGAGCCGGAAATCACATACCCCAGGTTGTGCAGTACTTCGGCAATGCCGGACATGCCCGAGCCACCGATGCCGATGAAGTGAATATTGTTGACAGCGTGCTTCATAGCGCCAATTCCTCACAGGCCGCGACGACACGCGCCGTGGCATTGATCTTTTTCATTTGATACGCGGCTTCAGCCCGCTCTAAGAGATTGGCCCGCGTCATGGTTTGCAGCAAGCCAGCCAAGCCTTCAGGCGTCAGGTCGGACTGCTGGATCAACCAGCCACCGCTGGCCTCGACCAGAAAGCGGGCATTGAGTGTTTGGTGGTCATCCACAGCAGCGGGGAAAGGCACAAACAGGGCGGCTGCACCGACTGCGGCAATTTCTGTCACGGTACTGGCACCAGCGCGGCCAATGATGAGGTCGGCATCGGCAAAGGCTTGCGCCGTGTCCTCAATGAACGGCGTCAACTCGGCCTGCACACCGGCTTGGGCGTAGTTGCTGCGCAGCGCCTCAATTTGTTGTGCGCCACTTTGATGAACCACCTGCGGCCGGCTGGCTTTGCTCATCAGCGCCAGCGCTTTTGGCACCAGCTCATTGAGCGCCCGCGCACCCAAACTGCCGCCGACCACCAACAATTTGAGTGAGCCGCTTCGGCTGGCAAAACGTTGCGCTGGCGCAGGCTGTTGCGTGAAAGCCATGCGCAATGGATTACCCACCCACTCGGCTTGTTTGAAAACATTCGGAAAGGCCGTGAAGATCCGGTCAGCCACACCCGCGAGCACGCGGTTGGCCATGCCCGCTACTGAATTTTGCTCATGCAAGATGAGCGGCTTGCCCAGCAGCACAGCCATCATGCCGCCCGGAAAACTGACGTAACCGCCCAAGCCGATGACCACATCGGGTTTGACCCGGCGCACGACTTGAATGCTTTGCCAGAAAGCTTGCAGCAAACGCAGTGGCAGCAAAACCAGCGTCAACAGGCCTTTGCCGCGTACGCCTGAAAAATCGATCGACTCAAAGGCGAAGCCGCTGGCCGGCACCAATTTGCTTTCCATGCTCGGCTGACCGACGCGGCCTTTGCCGCCCAGCCAATGCACCTGCCATCCGCGCTCGCGCAAGGCTTCAGCCACCGCGAGGCCAGGGAAGATATGCCCGCCTGTGCCACCGGCCATGACGAGGGCTGTAAGAGGACGCGTCATAGCCGGCCTCCTCGCATCAGTACGCGATTTTCGTAGTCAATTCGCAGCACCACGGCCAAGGCCACAAGGTTCATGAGGATGGCCGATCCGCCATAACTCATCAAGGGCAAGGTCAGACCCTTGGTCGGCAAAGCGCCCAGGTTCACACCCATGTTGATGAAGGCCTGAAAGCCGATCCAAATGCCGACCCCTTGCGCTACCAGACCAGCAAACAAACGGTCGAGTGCAATCGACTGGCGACCGATATGGATGATGCGGCGTGTCAGCCACAAGAACAGCCCGAGCAAAACAACCACACCAATAAAACCGAATTCTTCGCCAATCACGGCCAGCAAAAAGTCGGTATGCGCTTCTGGTAACCAGTGGAGTTTCTCGACGCTGCCGCCCAGCCCGACACCAAAGAATTCGCCACGTCCAAAAGCAATCAGCGAATGGGATAGCTGGTAACCCTTGCCGAGTGCGTGCTTGGCATCCCACGGGTCGAGGTAGGCAAAAATCCGCTCCCGTCGCCACTCACTTAACGCCACCATGAGGCCAAATGCAATCACAACAACGGTGGAAATCACGAAGAACATGCGAGCGTTAACGCCGCCCAAAAATAAGATGCCCATGGCAATGACCGAGATCACCATGAAGGCACCCATGTCGGGTTCGGCCAACAACAACACGCCGACCACCGCGACGGCCACCGCCATCGGCAACACAGCTCGGAAAAAACGTTCTTTAACTTCCATCTTGCGCACCATGTAGTCGGCGGCATAAATGAGGACGGCAAACTTGGCCAGCTCAGAGGGCTGAAAATTCATGAATCCCAGCGAAATCCAGCGCCGTGCTCCGTTCACGCCCTTGCCAACAAACGGCAACAAAACCAAAGCCAACAAGACAATAGACCCGATGAACAACCAGGGCGCGAATTTTTCCCATACCGACAGGGGGATCTGGAAAGTGATCAACGCCACGGTAAAAGCCAGGCACACAGACAGAATGTGGCGGATTAAAAAGTGGTTGTGCGCATAGCGTGCAAATCTTGGGTTGTCAGGCATCGCGATGGAGGCCGAATAAACCATGATCAAGCCCCACAACACGAGTGCGAGCGTGACGCCGACCAGCGCTTGGTCAAAGCCCAGCAAGCGGACTGGCGCAGAATTGCTGATACGGTCTAGGCTGGTGCGAACCGGCAACTTTTCATGGCTGTCTTGTGGCGCACCGAACCAGCCCACCAGACGTGCGCTGATACTCATACTGAAACTCCCGCGTCCAGTGCCAACGCTTGCACCGCATCACAGAACACTTGAGCCCGGTGACCATAGTTGTCGAACATGTCGAAACTGGCGCAGGCGGGTGACATCAGCACGGCGTCACCGGCCCGTGCCACACTGGCTGAAAGCTCAACAGCAGCCGCCATCGAATCGGCCGCTAGCATGTCAACGCCGCTGCATTCGAGTGCAGCTTGAATCAAAGACGCGTCACGCCCGATCAGCACCACGGTGCGCACATAGCGCGATACCGGTTCGGCCAGCGGCGCAAAGTCTTGGCCCTTGCCTTCACCGCCCAAGATCAACACCAAGCGACGGTCTGGGCCTAAGCCATTCAGAGCCGCAACGGTGGCGCCGACATTGGTGCCCTTGCTGTCATCAAAGTATTCGACATCGTTCACCACCGCGACTGACTCCATGCGGTGCGGCTCACCACGGTAATCGCGCAGACCATGCAACAACGGCGCCATGGTGCAGCCGATGGCGTTCGCCAAGCCCAAAGCGGCCAGCGCATTGGTGGCGTTGTGTCGACCGCGAATGCGCAAGGCATCGACCGGCATCAAGCGTTGCACATAGAGGGGTATTTCTTCGTCACGCCGGCGTTTGATGGTTTCATCGGCTTCGGCCGCACGCACCAGCCAAGCCATGCCGTTGACGGTTTCAATGCCGTAGTCGCCTGGGCGCTGCGGCACATCGGCGCCAAAGGTTTGCACGTTGCGCAGCTGTTTGCCCTTGACCAGCGCCGGCACAACCGCCATGACCTGAGGGTCTTCACGGTTCAACAACATGACGCCGGTGTGGCCATAAATGCCAGATTTGGCCCGCACATAAGCGGCCATGGAGCCGTGCCAGTCGAGATGGTCTTGGCTGATGTTCAGCACCGTCGCCACGCTCGGCTCAAAACCGGTGACCGCGTCCAACTGAAAACTCGACAGCTCGAGTACCCAGACATCTGGCAAGGCGCCGGTGTCCATGCAGGCGCTCAAGGTGTCCAGTAAGGTGGGGCCAATATTGCCCGCGATCGCCACGCTTTTACCGGCGCGTTGCACCAACTGACCGGTCAGTGAGGTGACGGTTGTTTTGCCATTGGTGCCAGTGATGGCGATGACTTTGGGGTGGTAGGGGAGCTTCGGAGCAGACTCGTCTGCAGATGTTTCTGCTTCTGTGTCCGCAAGTTCCCGCAGTGCCTCAGCGAACAAGCTGAGTTCGTTGCCGCAAGGCACGCCCTGCGCTTTGGCCGCTTGCAGCACAGGGGCGATGTCAACGGGCGACAAACCGGGGCTGCGCAGAATCAAATCAAAGTACTCGCCGCGTTGCATCAGCTCGGAAAAATCACCGGCGATAAAAGTCACAGCGGGCCACGCTTGCTGCAAGGCAGCCAACTGTGGCGGCTCTGCCCGGGTGTCGGCCACTGTGACGCGGCTGCCATGGCGCGCGCACCAACGTGCCAGCGCCAAGCCGGACAAGCCGAGCCCCAGCACCAAGACATGTTGATTGGCGAGTTTTTTCATCGCAGTTTCAGGGTCGACAAACCGACCAGACAGAGCAGCATGGTGATGATCCAGAAGCGGACCACTACCTGCGTTTCTTTCCAACCGCTTTTTTCAAAATGATGGTGCAGTGGTGCCATCTTTAAGATGCGCCGACCGGCGCCGAATTTGCGCTTGGTGTATTTGAAATAAGTCACTTGCAGCATGACCGACAAGGCCTCGACCACGAAGATGCCGCCCATGATGGCGAGCACGATTTCTTGGCGCACGATGACCGCGATGGTACCGAGCGCCGCACCCAGTGCCAGCGCGCCAACGTCGCCCATGAAGACCTGCGCCGGATGTGTGTTGAACCACAAAAATGCCAAGCCAGCGCCCGCCATGGCGGCGCAGAAAATTAGCAATTCACCAGCGCCAGCAATATAGGGGAAAAACAGGTAACGTGAATACACAGAACTGCCCGTCACGTAGGCAAAAATGCCCAGCGCCGAGCCCACCATGACGACCGGCATGATGGCCAGACCATCCAGTCCGTCGGTCAGGTTCACAGCATTGCTGGAGCCCACGATCACCAAGTAAGTGAGGATCACAAAACCGAAAACACCCAGCGGGTAGCTGACTAATTTGAAGAATGGCAACAACAATCCGGCTTGCGGCGGTAGGTTGACATCAAAACCGGACTTGACCCAATTCACAAACAGCTCGAACACGCGCAGGTTCGAGCTTTCTGAAATGCTGAACACCAAGTACAACGCTGCCAACAAGCCAATCAGCGATTGCCACAGGTACTTGTCACGTGAGCGCATGCCTTCGGGGTCTTTGTTGACCACTTTTTTCCAGTCGTCGGCCCAGCCAATGGCGCCAAAACCCAGCATCACGACCAGAACGATCCAGACAAAGCGATTGCTCAAGTCGGCCCACAGCAAGGTCGAGATCGCAATCGCCAACAAAATCAGCACACCGCCCATGGTCGGCGTGCCGCTTTTGCTTAAGTGCGTTTGCATGGCGTACTCGCGGATCGGCTGACCGATTTTCAATTCAGTCAGGCGGCGAATGACGATCGGACCGGCGATCAAACCAATCAGCAAGGCCGTGAGTGCCGCCATGACGGCGCGCAATGTCAAGTATTGGAAAACCCGGAAAAATCCGAATTCGGGCGACAGGGTCTGCAGCCACTGAGCCAGACTTAAGAACATATGTTCTCCTTTGTGTTGTCAGTGGCTTGTTTTGATATGGCTTCGACCACGCGCTCCATCTTCATGAAGCGGGAACCCTTGACCAGCACGCTGGCGCAGCCGGGCACAGTTTTATGAACGTCAGCCAACAAGCTCTCGAAAGTCGTGTGATGGCGTGCGCTAGGAAAAGCCTGAGCGGCATGACGCGTCAACTCGCCGGTGCAGACCAGTTGTTCAATACCGCGTTGCAGCGCATGTGCGCCTATCTCGGTATGAAACTCAGGCCCGTGGTCGCCGACCTCGCCCATGTCGCCCAGCACCAGCAAACGCGGCGCTGGCAATTCAGCCAACACATCGATGGCAGCGCGGACTGAATCCGGGTTCGCGTTGTAGCTGTCGTCAACCAAGATCAGCGCGCGACCGTCAAGGATCAGCGGCAGTGCGCGCGAACGGCCTTTGACCGGTGCAAAGGCTGTCAGCCCATCGGCGATAGCACTCAGCGGAACACCCGCTGCCAAGGCGCAAGCGGTCGCCGCCAAAGCATTTTTCACGTTGTGACGTCCGGCCACATTCAACTCAAACGTCACAGGGCCGATTGGCGTCTGCGCGGCCACTTGCCAAAGCATGCCAGTCCATTCGGCGGTCGCCGTCACGTCGGCTTGGCCTCTCAGTGCAAAGGTCATGACACGACGGGTTTCAGCCATTGCACGCCACAGCGGCGCGTAGTCATCATCAGCCGGAAATACGGCCACACCGTCTGCCGGCAGCGCCGTCAGCACCGCACCGTTTTCACGCGCCACAGCGTCCACACTCGCCATGAATTCGAGGTGCTCTCGCTGGGCGTTGTTGACCAGCGCGACGGTCGGCTGCGCCATGGCGGCCAAACCGGCGATTTCGCCCGGGTGGTTCATGCCCAGCTCGACTACGCCTGCGGCGTGACTGGCGCGCAAGCGCAGCAAGGTCAAGGGCACGCCAATGTCGTTGTTGAAATTACCTTCGGTGGCAAAGGCCTGCTCGCCTTTGAAGGCCCGCAGAATGGAGGCGATCATTTGCGTCACAGTGGTCTTGCCGTTGCTGCCAGTGACGGCTATCAAAGGCAGCGAAAACTGCGCACGCCAAGCAGCCGCCAGCTGACCCAAAGCGGCTTTGGCGTCAGGTACTTGCAGACCCGACAAACCAGCCTGCGCTACGCCATGCTCAGCCAGCACGGCTACGGCGCCGTGCGACGTCGCTTGGCTTAAAAAGTCATGCGCATCAAAGCGCTCACCCTTGAGCGCGACAAACAAATCACCAGCGCGCAGGCTGCGCGTGTCGGTGTGCACGCGCGAAAAACGCACAGTCGCATCGCCCACGCATGTCGCCATGGGCAGGTGCTGTTGAGCCTGTGCCAAGGTCATCATGATGTATGCGCTGACCCGGTGTTTGCGGTGTAAGCAGCCAAGGCCAGTTCGGCTTGTTCTCGGTCTGAGAAAGGCCGTCGCGCATCTTGAATTTCTTGATAGCTTTCATGCCCTTTACCGGCAATCAGCACCACATCTTGCGGCTTTGCCTGCTGCAATGCAGCGGCAATCGCCTGCGCCCGGTCGGGCTGCTGAAGAACAGTCGCAGACGCTGGCATGCCTGCCAATATTTGCGCCATGATGTCGCTGGGTTTTTCACTACGGGGGTTGTCACTGGTCAGCACGGTGACGTCTGCATGGCGGCTGGCTACGGCGCCCATCAATGGCCGCTTGCTGGTGTCACGGTCACCGCCGCAACCGAACAAGCACCAGAGTTTTCCACCGCGGCTTTGCGCTTGCGGCTTGAGCGCTTGCAGCGTTTTTTCAAGCGCATCTGGCGTGTGCGCGTAATCAATCACGACCAAGGGCGCCGCTTCGGCGGTCAGCGTTTCCATGCGACCCGGTACCGGACTCAACTTGGCGCAGACCGCCGCAATCGCCTTCAGCGGCAAACCGAGACTGCGCAACGCGCCGATGACGCTCAGCAGATTGGAGACGTTGAAATCACCAATGACAGGAGCCGTCACTTGGAAAGTCGTCTCACCCTCGACCACTTCAAAACTCAGGGAGTCGAGGCCGTACTGAATTGAACGGGCTGCAATGCGCGCCGTGCCGGTGCAAGAAGCCGTCCAGACATCGAGCTTCTTTGCCGCCACGTCCGTCGCCAGCAAGGTCGCCAATTCAGCACCGTGCGCATCGTCAATATTCACCACCGCCGCTTGCAGACCCGGCCAGTCAAACAGCTGTTCTTTGGCAGCCCAGTAAGCGGCCATGGTGCCGTGGTAGTCGAGATGGTCTTGCGTGAAGTTGGTGAAGATAGCGGTGTGTATCTGCGTCGCATCCAGCCGGCGCTCTGCGATACCAATCGATGAGGCCTCGACGGCGCAAGCCATAAAACCTTCGCCTACCAGACGCCGCAGCTGTTCCTGAAACAGCACCGGATCAGGCGTCGTCAGGCCGTTGAAAACCAGCGCGCCTGGCTCGCCAATGCCCAAGGTGCCGACGACGGCACAATGCTGACCCAGTTGGCTCAGCGCTTGCGCCAACCACCAAGCGGTGGTTGTCTTCCCATTGGTGCCCGTCACGGCCACCACTGACAGCTCTAGACTCGGCTCAGCAAAGAAGGCAGCCGCAATCGGTGCAGCGGCACTTTTAAGACCTGCATAAGTAGCTACGCGCTCATCCAGCAAACTGACGATGTGCGCGCCATCTGCTTCTACGAGACATGCCGTGGCGCCTGCTGCCAACACTTCCGGTACAAAGCGGCGCGCATCGTTGGCAGCCCCAGGCCAAGCTAGAAAACCATCGCCAGGCTTCACACGCCGACTGTCCGCCACCAAGGTCCCGCGAACGTTCTGCCGCAACCAGCGTGCAGCTTCTTGGGGGCTTGTGAGCATTTTATGCATGTGCGTGTTCAAAATGACTCTTCGACGGCACTGGTCACAATTCGGGGCTTGACCGCCACATCAGGGGGCAAACCCATCATGCGCAAGGTCTGCTGAACTGTTTCACTGAAAACAGGCGCAGCCACGATGCCACCGAAATACTGGCCGTTGCTGGGCTCGTCGATCATCACGGCGACGATGATTCGCGGCGTTTCTATCGGTGCCATTCCGGTGAACCAAGAACGGTATTTATTGCTCGCGTAGCCCTTGCCAACTTGCTTGTGCGCTGTACCGGACTTGCCACCGACCGAGTAACCAACGGTCTGCGCCAACTGGCCCGTACCGCCGGGGGCAGCCGCCATTTGCAGCATTCGACGCACGGCATGTGCGTTTTCGGGCGAGAAGACCCGTACGCCGACAGCTGGCTCGACGCTTTTAAGCATGGTCAACGGAATAATCCGGCCATCATGCGCGAAGGCCGTGTAGGAATGCGCCATCTGAAACAACGACGCCGACAGGCCGTAACCGTAGGCCATGGTGGCCTGCTCAACGGGCCTCCAGGTCTTCCACGGACGGACCCGACCAGTGACAGCTCCGGGGAATTGAATCTGTGGTTTTTGTCCGTAGCCGAGTGCAGTGTAGGTGTCCCACATTTCATTGGGGGTCATCTTTTGGGCGATCTTCAGCGCACCGACGTTGCTCGATTTTTGAATCACACCTTCGACGGTCAAAGTACCGTAGTTGTGCGTGTCACTGATCGTGAAGCCACCGATATTGAACCGGCCAGGCCCGGTTTCGATGAGGGTTTGCGGTGTTACACGGCCGGCCTCTAGGGCCATTGCCACCGTGATCGGCTTCATCGTTGAACCAGGCTCAAAGGTGTCTGTCAGCGCTCGATTGCGCAGCTGCTCGCCGCTGAGGTTTTTGCGCTCATCTGGGACGTAGCTCGGATAATTGGCCAGCGCCAGCACTTCGCCGGTGACGGCATCAAGAACCACCACACTGCCGGCCTTGGCCTTGAATGCGATCACCGTGTCGCGCAACTTTTGATAGGCAAAAAACTGCACCTTGCTGTCTATCGACAGATGCAGGTCTTTGCCGTCGACTGGCGGCACTTGTTCGCGAACGTCTTCAATCACACGGCCTAACCGGTCTTTGATGACACGGCGCGAACCAGCACGTCCGCTCAGTTCCTTGTTGAAGGTCAGCTCCATGCCTTCCTGGCCCATATTTTCAACGTTGGCAAAGCCCACCACGTGCGCCGTCGCTTCGCCATCAGGGTACTGACGTTTGTACTCTTTGCGTTGGTACAGACCTTTGATTTTCAGCTCGGCAATTTGTTTCGCGATCGACTCATCGACTTGCCGTTTCAGCCAGACAAAGGTCCGATCTTCATTGCTCAACCGTGCATCCAAAACGGCTGCAGGCATGTCGAGAAGGCGCGCCAATTCTGCCAACTGCGCCGGGCTGATGACAACATCTTCAGGAATGGCCCAGATACTCTCTGCCGGAATGCT
>CANFZL010000014.1 GCA_947451205.1 Comamonadaceae bacterium | reverse complement strand
TCCTCCGGTGGTCTGAAGCAAATCCGCGCCAAAACCGTGACTTTTGGTGCCTCGGATGCCCCAGTCAGCGGCGAAGACTTGGACAAAGACGGCATGGTTCAGTTCCCAGCCATCATTGGCGGCACGGTTCCGGTGCTGAATCTGGATGGCTTCAAACCAGGCGAATTGCGCATCACCGGCCCCGTGCTGGCTGATATTTATCTGGGCACTATTCTCAAATGGAACGATGCCAAGTTGGCCGCTTTGAACCCAGGCAAAAAACTGCCTGACCAAAATATCACCGTGGTACACCGCGCTGACGGTTCGGGCACGACCTTCAACTTCACCGACTACTTGGCATCCATCAGCAAAGAATGGGCTGACAAAGTTGGCAAAGGCGCTGCGGTCAAGTGGCCAGCGGTTTCTTCAGTCGGCGGCAAAGGCAACGAAGGCGTCGCCGCCAACGTCAACCGCATCAAAGGTGCAGTCGGCTACGTCGAATACGCTTATGTCAAGAAAAACGGCATGAACTTCATGCAGTTGCAAAACGCCGACGGCAAATACGTCAGCCCGGACGACAAAACCTTTGCCTCCGCAGCAGCAGGTGCTGACTGGTTCAGCGTTCCAGGCATGGGCGTGTCGATGGTCAACGCCAAGGGTGCTGCTAGCTGGCCTATCAGCACGGCTTCGTTCATCTTGATGTACAAGAACCCAGTCGACAAAGCCGCTTCCGCAGAAGCCCTGAAGTTCTTTGACTGGGCCTTCAAAAATGGCAAGAAAATGGCTGACGACCTGGACTATGTTTCGCTGCCTGACAGCCTGACAAATCAGATTCGCACCAAAGTCTGGTCACAAATTCAGAAGTAATTCTGGGTCAACCGATAAACCCGCCGAACTGCGACAAGCAGGTCGGCGGGTTTTATTCAGTATCTGATATCTCCAAGGTATTCAAATGAGCGTGGAAGCCATCATGACTTTGCCATCTACACCCCTTGATTCAACAGGCGAAACAGGCAGTCAAGACATGATCGCCGTCGCCAAGCGACAGCGCATTCAAGATTTCTTTTTCCACCGCATCACACAGAGTTTTTCACTGCTGGTGTTAATTGCCCTCACCGGCATCATTGCCTCCTTATTCATCAATGCCTGGCCGGCACTGCACAAGTTTGGTCTGCATTTCCTTTGGTACGTTGAGTGGGATATCGTCAACGAAGAATTTGGCGCCGCGATTGCGATCGTTGGCACTTTGGCCAGCGCCGGTATTGCGATGTTGATCGCCGTGCCGCTCGCGTTTGGTATTGCGGTCTTTTTGACCGAAACCTGCCCGGTCTGGTTGCGTCGCCCGCTCGGCACATCAATCGAATTGTTGGCCGCCGTACCATCCATCATTTACGGCATGTTTGGTTTGTTCGTGTTTGCACCCTTGTTCGCCGACTACCTGCAAGTGCCTTTGCAGAAAGTTCTGGGCGGTATGCCGCTGGTAGGCTTTTTATTTGGTGGCGCCACCAACGGCATGGGCATTTTGGCCGCCGGCATTGTGTTGGCGTTCATGGTCTTACCCTTCATTGCCGCCGTGATGCGCGACGTCTTTGAAGTCACACCGCCCATCCTGCGTGAGTCCGCTTACGGCTTGGGTTGCACCACTTGGGAAGTGGTCCGCAAAGTAGTCTTGCCGTACACCCAAAAGGGCGTCATCGGCGGCATCATGTTGGGCTTGGGACGCGCCTTGGGCGAGACCATGGCGGTGACCTTTGTCATCGGCAACGCCAACCGCATGCCGACGTCTTTGTTTTCTCCAGGCACATCCATCGCGTCGACCTTGGCCAATGAGTTTGGCGAGGCTGATGAGTTTCACATTGCTGCGCTGTTTGCGCTCGCCTTCGTCTTGTTTTTGATCACTTTCGTGGTGCTGGCAATGGCGAAAATTTTGGTCATGCGGGCTGACAAAGCCAAAGGAGCTTGAGATGATGACCGACCTCAACCAAAAACTTTACAACCGTCGCCGCCGAGCCAATACGCAAGGTCTTATTTTGTCCATGAGCGCCATGGCGGTAGGTCTTGCGGTGCTGTTGTGGATCTTGTTCGTGCTGTTTTCAAATGGCCTCGCAGCCATCGACTGGAACATGTTCACCCAAGACACGCCGGCACCCGGATCAGAGGGTGGAGGCTTGAGAAACGCCATCATCGGTAGCTTGATGATGGTCGGCTTATCGGTCTTGGTGTCCACGCCGATTGGAATTTTGGCCGGTATTTACCTGACCGAATATGGTGACAGCAGCAAGACAGCTGAAGTCACACGTTTCGTCACCGACATCATGCTGTCGGCGCCGTCCATCGTGCTGGGTTTGTTTGTGTACTCCATCGCAGTCGCCACTGTCGGTAACTTTTCGGGTTATGCCGGTAGCTTGGCCTTATCACTCATCGCTGTGCCGGTTGTCATGCGAACCACCGAAAATATGTTGCGACTGGTGCCTGGCAGTTTGCGCGAAGCGGCATTTGCCCTGGGTGCGCCGCGCTGGAAAGTCTCGACGATGGTGACACTGCGAGCCGCCAAAAGCGGTGTGGTCACCGGCTTGCTTTTGGCCATTGCCCGCATCAGCGGTGAAACTGCACCCCTCCTTTTCACTGCCTTGAACAACCAGTTTTACAGCACCAACATGGGCGCGCCGATGGCGAATTTGCCGGTGGTAATTTATCAATTCGCCATGAGCCCTTACGATAACTGGATACGGCTGGCGTGGGGTGGGGCCTTGCTCGTCACCATGGCCGTCTTGGTCTTCAATATCTTAGCCCGCGTGTTTTTCCGGGACAAGATTAGCGCCTAAACGTAGAGTCAAAAAATCGCTACAACTCACCTATTCAAAACTATTTAGACCACTGGATTTGCCCATGCCTGAAACCACCATTGAACTGAAAAACGCCCTTGAGGTCCGAAATCTCAATTTTTATTACGGCAACTTTCGCGGCCTCAAAGACGTGACCATGGACATTGCCGAGCGCAAGGTCACGGCCTTCATCGGCCCATCGGGTTGCGGCAAATCGACGCTGCTGCGCACACTGAACCGCATGTACAGCCTGTACCCCGGTCAACGCGCTGAAGGCGAGATTAATTTCTACGGCAAAAATATTCTGGACAAAAGCCAAGACCTGAACCTGCTGCGCGCACGCATCGGCATGGTGTTCCAAAAGCCAACGCCGTTCCCGATGACGATTTACGACAACATCGCCTTTGGCGTGCGTCTTTATGACAACCTGAACAAGAGCGATATGGACGAGCGTGTCGAATGGGCCTTGACCAAGTCTGCACTCTGGAATGAAGTCAAAGACAAACTCGGCCAGAACGGCCTGTCACTGTCCGGTGGGCAACAACAGCGTCTGTGCATTGCCCGCAGCGTGGCGGTGAAACCATCGGTGTTGCTGCTCGACGAGCCAACGTCAGCACTTGACCCTATTTCGACAGGCAAAGTCGAAGAACTGGTGCACGAATTAAAAAAAGACTACACCATCGCGATCGTCACACACAACATGCAACAAGCAGCACGTTGCAGTGACTTCACCGCTTACATGTATTTGGGTGAACTGATGGAATTCGGCTCGACTGAGCAGATTTTCTTCAAACCCAAGCGCACCGAGACCGAAGACTACATCACAGGAAGGTTTGGTTAATCATGAGTGACAAGCACATCTCCAGTCAGTTCGACACCGAGCTGAACACCATCTCCACCAATGTGCTCGAAATGGGCGGACTGGTTGAATCTCAGTTGCACCAAGCGATTTATGCGCTGGTTCACATGAACCTTGCGACGGCAGAACAGGTGATTGAAAACGAGGTCAAGATCAATCAAATGGAACTGCGGATTGATCATGACATCATTTCGACCATTGGTCGGCGCCAACCCACGGCGAGGGATCTGCGCTTTTTAATGGCCATATCACGGACCACGCAAAACTTGGAACGTGCTGGCGATGAAATCGAACGCATGGCCCGCATGGTCAAGTCCATCATCAAAAGCGGCTCCCCACGAAACTTGCCCACGTCTGAGTTGCGCGTGGCAGCAGATCTGGCTGCAGCCATGCTGCGAAAAACTCTCGACTCTTTCGCACGGCTTGACACCACGATGGCAGTGACCATCATCAAAGAAGACGACCTGATCGACGATGAGTACAACGGATTCCTGCGCAAGCTCATCACTTACATGATGGAGGATCCGCGCACCATTTCACCCAGTCTTGACCTGCTATTTTTGGCCAAATCCATAGAGCGAGTCGGTGACCACGCTAAAAATATCGCGGAACAAATCATCTTTATTGTCAAAGGTGAGGACGTCCGCCACACACCCGTGAGCAAGGTTGAATCGGTCATTAAATGAGAAAACTACCTCGCGTTTTGGTGGTGGAAGACGAGCCGTCAATTGCTGAGTTGATTGCGGTCAATCTGCGGCACAACGGGTTTTCCCCCATTGTTGTGTTTGACGGTGCTGCCGCTCAACGGGAAGTTGATGCTGTGCTGCCCGACCTGATCTTGCTGGACTGGATGCTGCCGGGTGAAAGCGGGGCCACACTGGCCCGGCAATGGCGAAAAAGTGACCGAACAAAAACCGTGCCGATCATCATGCTGACTGCACGCAGCGACGAGTCTGACAAAGTGCAAGGACTTGACGCTGGTGCAGACGACTACATCACCAAGCCATTCTCAACGCAAGAGTTGCTGGCACGCATCCGTGCGCTGTTGCGCAGACGCACTCCCGAAATCGTCAAAGACTCAGTGCAACTGGGCGAACTGACACTGGACGCAGGCACTTATCGCGTCACTTTTCGAGCCAAAGAACTCAAGATCGGACCGACCGAGTTCAAACTTCTGCACTACCTCATGAAGCATGCAGAGCGGGTCCACACCCGCAGTACTTTGCTCGACAAGGTCTGGGGCGATCACGTCTTCATTGAAGAACGGACTGTCGATGTACACGTTAAGCGCTTGCGTGAGTCTTTGGGCGATGCCGCCAGCATGATCGAAACCGTTCGTGGTGCAGGTTATCGACTGACAGCTCAAAGCAGCGCCGGAAACACAGAACAAGGCCAGTCCATTAACGCCGCATGACGCAACGCCTGATTCAACTACTCTTGCTGGTCACGCTGGCGTCCACTTGGGGTTTGGTGCAATCATCAGCCGGTTGGACTGTTGCAGGGGCCTTGCTGGCCGTGACACTTTGGGCGTTTCTGGATGGCATTCGTGCACGCCGTCTGATGAACTGGCTCAGCACGGCAGACACCGATCAAAACCCGAAGTTGTCCGGCGTTTGGGCTGAACTTTTCGAAAGCACTCGAAAAGTCGTCAAGAGATTAGAAAGAAAAACACAGAGCAGTAACGCGCGTCTGGATAATTTCTTGGCAGCCATCCAAGAATCTCCGAATGGTGTCACGCTGCTCGATGCAGCCAGTCGAATTGAGTGGGTGAACCTGACCGCCGCCCACCAACTTGGCCTCGATCCGCAAAAGGATATCGGCCAATACATCCAAAATCTAGTCCGCTCGCCGATATTTAAAACCTATCTATCGGGTGAAAATTTCACTGCTGAAATACAGATCGGTGGCATAGGCGCACGTCCCTCTGTGCCCTCCAAAATATCAGTTCAAATTCATCCCTACGGCAAGAAACGCAAGCTGATGTTGACGCGCGACGTGACCGCCGTCGAACTCGCCAACACCATGCGCAGCGATTTTGTGGCCAATGTTTCGCACGAAATCCGCACCCCTTTAACTGTGCTCAGCGGCTTTGTGGAGACGATGCAAAACATACCCGTCACCGAAACTGAACGTCAGCATTACCTCGGTCTCATGAGCCAGCAAGCCCAGCGCATGCAGATGCTGGTGAGCGACTTGTTGACGCTGTCACGCCTAGAGGGCAGCCCCGCGCCTGGCAAAGGTGATTGGATTCCAGCCGAAGAACTGCTGTCGACCGCGATGCAAGAATCGCGCGCCCTGTCGACTGTCATTGCACAACCGCCGCAAGCCATCAGGCAAATGGACGGGCCGGATTTTTCGATTTCAGGCAACAAGTCGGAACTGCACAGCGCCATGTCCAATCTGTTGAACAACGCCGTTCGTTACACGCCCGGTGGCGGCTCAATCCAGGCGGGTTGGTGCTTGCGCCCAGACGGCTGGGCTGAGTTCTTTGTCAAAGACAGTGGACCCGGCATTGCCGCTGAGCATTTACCCCGCTTGACCGAACGCTTTTACCGCGTCGACCGCAGCCGTTCGCGGGAAACTGGTGGCACCGGCTTGGGCTTGGCTATTGTCAAACACGTCGCGCAGCGACACGGCGGGCAACTTGATGTGAAAAGTACAGTGGGCAAGGGATCAACCTTTTCGATGACATTACCCCCGTCACGCGTGCAGCTGGTCAATTCGACAGAGCCAATAATTGCAGCTTTATCTGGAAGTGAGCAAGACTAGACGTGACCGCCTTCGGCACCTTGGCCAGATCGTCGTAACGACGCAGTCGAATAGACTCCTTGGCAAAAGGTTGCATCAAGAAGTCAGCCAGTTCTGCACTGGTGTACGCACCACCCTGTAACTCAAGACTGCGCTTGGACGCCGGCGACAAGCTGGCCCAGTAAGTCGGCTCTGCGCCGCACAGATAGCGCTTAGCATCGACATGCAGACGTATTGGTTCAAGCACAGAGTACGGCAGCAAGCCTCGCAAAAAAGGAATGGCGATGTATTGGTGCAAGTCATCGCGCGCTTGCATATCGTCTGCGCGCTTCTCTTTTTCACCCGCGATGAGATGCCCCAGGTCGTGCAGCAAGGCCGCCACCACGGTGGCATCGGTTTCACCCGCTTGCTCTGCCAAGTGTGCACACTGAAGCGCGTGCTCCAATTGGCTCACCGCCTCGCGGCCATACTGACGAGTTGCACGGGTCTCAAAGAGATGAATAATTTCAGCAATTGATAAAGTCACGACCAAGTCCTTCAAATCAAAATTTTTCTAATGCGGGCAGAGACCAAGTCAATTACCGTGACCGTGACAATGATGATGATCATCACAGCACAGGTTTCGGCGTACTGAAAGCCGCGAATGATCTCCCACAACACCACACCAATACCGCCCGCGCCGACCATGCCCACCACCGAGGCCGAGCGCACATTGCTCTCTAATCGGTACAGCGTGAATGAAATCCATAAAGGCATGACCTGCGGAATCACGCCATAAACAATTTCGTGCAGCGCACTGGCCCCGGTCGAACGAATACCTTCGACAGGCTGAGGATCGATCGCCTCAACCGCTTCCGAAAACAGTTTGGCCAGCACACCCGTGGTGTGTATCCAAAGGGCCAGCACGCCGGCAAACGGACCCAGCCCGACAGCAACTACAAACAACATCGCGAAGACCATCTCATTGATCGCCCGCGTGGCGTCCATGATCCGGCGCGTGGGTTGGTAAATCCACCAAGGTACCAAATTGGCAGACGCCAACAAGGCCATGGGCACGGCCGTGACGACAGCCAATGCAGTCCCCCACAACGCGATTTGCAGGGTGATGACCATTTCCCCCAAATACATGCGCCACTGGCTGAAGTTGGGCGGGAAAAACTCAGCTGCGTAGGTCGCCATGTTGCCGGAGTCACGTACCAAATCGAGGGGCCGCATATCGGCCCCCTGCCAAGAACCGGCTAACACCCCTAAAAGCAAAGCCCAAAAAAAATACCAAGTCAGGCTGCGCTTGGGTGATGCCGCTTCCAGCAGCACCCGAAACGGCTGTGTCGATACCGTGACTGACATCAGTTCAACGCAGTCAACTGCTTGTCAATCGCTGCCAGCTGCTCTTTTTTAGCGGTGTCGGAGATGAGCGTGTCAGACTCAATTTTGTTGCGCTTACTGAACAAGTCGAGCTGGCGAATTGGCAGTAATTGCCGATTGCTTGATTCTTTAAATCCGGAGAGTTTGGATATTTTCATCAACACTTCTTTTTCACGCGCGTCAACTTTTCCGTAGTTGTAAAAGAACTGTTTGATCTTGGCCTTGCTGGCTTCAGGCATGTCTTTGCGAATCACCAACGGGTCGAGTGCAATCAATGGTGAGGTCCAGACGATTTTGATGTTGTTGAACTTTTCTGGAAAGCGGTTCTGAACCTTCTCTAGATTTTCACTGTTGTTGGTTGCGACATCAATTTGCTTGTTAGCCACCGCCAATGCATTGGCCTCGTGGTTGGCGCTGCGGGTCACTTTAAAGAAGGTCTTGGCTTCAATTTGGTTCTTGGCAAAAACATAGAAACCCGGCACTAAAAAACCAGACGTTGAATTGGGATCACCGTTGCCAAAACTCAAGCTTTTACCGTTCTTGAGAATGTCATCCAAGGTGTTGTAAGGGCTGTCCTTGTGCACGATCAAATGCGAGTAGTAACCTTGCGATCCGTCGGCATTGACCATCTGGGCGAAGACCTCACCGTTGGCCCGGTCAACAGCTTCCATCGCTGACTTATTCCCCAGCCAAGCCAATTGCACTTTGTTGAAACGCATGCCTTCAATGATGCCGGCGTAGTCAGGCGCAAAGAAGGCTTTGACTTTCATACCCGTCTGTTTCTCCATATCTTGAATCAGCGGCTCCCAATCCTGCTTTAAATTTTGGGTGGACTCCGTCGAGATAATTCCAAAGTTGATTTCCTGGGCATGCGCACCAAGCGATAAGCCCAGCGCAAAGGTAGCCGCAGTGATGGCTAATATTTTCTTGATCATGTGAATTTCCCTTTTAAAAATACAGAGTTTTTAGGCTGCTTGAGCCAGTCCGGCTTGCCAACTCGGTTCGGCGGCCGACAATATGGGCGATACCTGAGCAGACTGAAGGCGAGTAGAGTCGGTCAATATTTCATCAACATGGACGCCATACAGCTCGCGCAGGAGTTGGGGTGTTAACAGCTTTGAAGGACCGTCAAAGACCACGCGACCTTGGTGCAACGCCACCACCCGAGGGCAATACTTCAGCGCCATGTCGACCTGATGCAAAGAGACGATCACCGTGCAGCCGTCCTCGCGGTTGATGCGGGCCAAAATTTCCATCACGTTGCGCGAAGACTCGGGGTCCAGCGAGGCAATGGGTTCGTCAGCCAGCACCACCTTGGCACCCTGCACGAGTGCGCGGGCAATCGCCGCACGCTGCTGCTGACCACCCGACAAAGTCGATGCGCGTTGAGCGTGACAATCAGCAATTCCGACGCGAGCCAGCGCGTCAAAGGCTTGCGCCCGTTCTTGCGCATTGAAAATACGAAACAGGCTGCGCCACCAAGGCATGCGGTGCAACAAGCCGACCAACACGTTCACCAAGACTGGCAAACGATCCACCAAATTGAACTGCTGAAACACAAAACCAACTTCCGAGCGCACCCGGCGAATGTCGTGGTGAATGCGACCGCCCTGTTGAACACGGTGCCCATCAATTTCGATCAGCGAATCCGTCCGGCCATCGGCAGTGATCAAGCCTGACATATGCCGTAGCAAGGTTGACTTACCCGAGCCAGAGGCACCGATCAACGCCACCATCTCACCTTTTTTGACGGAGATATTGATGTCACACAGCGCCTGCTTGCTGGCGAAATATTTGTTGAGTTTGTGAATTCGAAGTGCAGTGTCCATCAGGAACTCCTTGTAAGTTGTCTAGACAGCTCAAGTTTCAAGGCTGGTCGTGACGGTTTCATGAAAGTTAAAAGAAGCTTGTGTGACATAGACCAGTTGAATCACTCACAGAACACGCCGGCCTTCACGCCAAACGGCCCGTACCACCGCGTGACGATGGCCGTTCGGCAACTCGGCAATGTGGACTTGGATCAAGTCAGCGCGCAGACCGGCTTCGATCGCGCCGCGGTCGCTCAATCCAGTGGCCCGCGCGGGTGTCGAGGTAACCGTCGCTACCGCTTGCGGCCACGTCATGACGCCTTGCTCGACCAGACTCATCACCGCCGACAGCAGGCTGCCCGGCACGTAGTCAGAGGACAGAATGTCGAGCAAACCCAGCCGGGCCAGATCAACCGCCGCCACATTGCCCGAGTGCGATCCTCCGCGCACTACATTCGGTCCGCCCATGACATTGCGCAAGCCATGTTTATGGGCCTCTCTAGCCGCCACCACGGTGGTCGGAAACTCCGACATGCTGGCGCCTTCGGCATGTGCTTGCTGCACATGGGCGACCGTGGTGTCATCGTGACTGGCCAGCGCAATGCCATGGGTACGGCTGTAGTCGACAAAATACTGCCGGTGCGGCTCCGAATATTCAGCCTGCAGCTGGCTCGCAAGCACTACTTGTTGCTCAAACTTCTGCTGGCTCCAGCCCTTCTTGCCGGTGTAGTAAATGCGCGCCTGCTCGATGTTTTCCCATTGCCGCTGACCCGGTGTGTGGTCCATCAGCGAGATCAGCGACAGCCGTGGGTGCCCCTGAAACGGCTCAAACAAGTCGATGGTGTTGGGCGCTGGCAATTCACAGCGCACATGCAGGTGGTGGTCAGCACGCAACAAGTCTTGCTGGGTGCAGTTGTCAATAGTTGCCAGCACGTCGTTCCAGGCCTTGCCGCGCAGACTTTCAGGGTCGGCATCACCCACGCCCAGCGCATCAAAAACAGTCGTGATACCGGCGGCGGCAATCTCGGCGTCATGCGCCAGCAAGGCGGGCAGTTCAGCCCAATGAACCTTGGGCCGGGGCATCAGGTGGCGCTCAAAATTGTCGGTGTGCATTTCCACCAGACCTGGCAGTAAATAATCGCCACCCAAGTCCACTGCCGCCATGACCGAGGTGTCGCCAGCGACAGCGCTGATGCGGCCATTTTCGACATGCAAACTGCCGTGCACAACTTCACTTGGCAGCACCATCTTGGCATTTTTAAAAATCACTGAAGCGTTCATGCGATAGCCTTCATAGGTTCAACAGTCCTGAAGTCAGCCACATTGATGCGGCGGGTGGCCACGGCGTCACCCACATGGGCGTCGTGAAAAATACCGACGATGGCGGCGCCGCGCGCACTGGCTTCGCGGATCAACTCGATGACGGTCTGCGCGTTCTCTGCATCCAGCGAAGCGGTTGGCTCGTCCAGCAACAGCAGCGGCCGCGGCTTGATCATGTTGCGAGCGATGTTGATGCGCTGCTGTTCACCACCTGAAAACGTGGCGGGCGGCAAATGCCACATGCGCTCAGGAATACGCAATCGCGTCAGCCAGCGACTGGCCTCTGCACGCGCAGCAGCCAGTTTTTCTGGGTCGTCGCCGGCGTCTTCTAGCAAAGGTTCCGCCACCACGTCCAGTGCCGGCACCCTGGGGATGACCCGCAAGAACTGGCTGACGTAACCAATCGAGTCTTTGCGCAAGCGCACCAGTTCATGTGGCGAGGCGGTAGTCACTTCGATCGGCAGCTGGCCAGGTAAATGGATACTGATGCTGCCCGCGCTGGTTCGGTAGTTGGCATAAATCATTTTCAGCAAGGTGCTCTTTCCCATGCCGGAAGGTCCGTCCAGCACGATGCACTCGCCGGCGTGAACGCTGAGGTTGGCCTCGTCAAGAACCGCCAGCTCGACGCCGTGTTGGTGGTGCAGGGTGAAGCGCTTGGCCACCCCTTGAATGTGAAGCAAAGGGTGGGTCATGGTTGGAGTACTGAAGAAACGAGAAGTTGGGTGTAGGCGTGTTGCGGGTCGTCAAGCACTTGGTCGGTCAGGCCGACTTCAACGACGCGGCCGCGTTGCATCACGATCATGCGGTGCGCCAGCAGACGGGCCACGGCGAGGTCGTGCGTGACCACGATGGCCGCCAGTTGCATCTTGCGAGTAAGTTGGCGCAGCATGTCCAGCAGCCGCGCTTGCACCGATACATCCAGCCCCGAGGTCGGCTCATCCATGAACACCAGGCGCGGCTGCGTCACCAAGTTGCGGGCGATTTGCAGGCGCTGCCGCATGCCGCCGGAGAAGGTGCGCGGTGCGTCGTCAATACGCGCCACATCAATCTCCACGCGTTCCAGCCATTCAGCGGCAATGCTGCGCAACCGACCGTAGTGACGCTCGCCCTGCCCCATCAAGCGCTCGCCGACGTTGGCACCGGCAGAGACGTCCATGCGCAAACCGTCGGCGGCGTTTTGATGCACAAAGCCCCAGTCCGTGCGCGCCAGCAAACGCTGCTGCGCTTCGGTCATGGCGAAGACGTCTTGCAAACCTTCATGACGCGTCATGAAATGCACGCTGCCTGCATCGGGCTGGCTGCGCGCCGCAATCGCGTTGAGCAAGGTTGACTTGCCCGAGCCAGACTCGCCCACCACCGCCAGCACTTCGCCAGGCCACAGGTCAAAGGAAACGTCTTGCAGCGCCACGCGCTCACCGTAGTTTTTGCCAAGACCGCGAACCTGCAGCAAGGGTGCCGGCTGCGCAGAAAAATGCGAAGATAAATTCATAGTCATGTCAAGGCTCAATCACAAAACTCAGGCCGTGCTGGTCAAACCCGAGTGATTCATAAAATGCATGCGCCGCATGGCGCTGGCGATTAGACGAAAGCGCCAACTTGTAGCAACCTGCGGCACGTGCTTGGTCTTTGGCGTGGGTCATCAGTTGGCGGCCGATCCCGCGCCCCTGCTGATCGCTTGCCACCACCACGTCCTCGACAACCGCTGACGGCGTACCGCCATGCGCCAAGTTGTGCATGACCAAGAGTGCGTAGCTACCCACTACAACTGACCCTTCGGTCGCTATAAAAAGTCGGTAGCTCGGGTAGCGGGCAAACTCAGCGAATATTTGTTGAGCCGCTTGCTCCGACAAAACGTTGCCGTTGTTGAAGTCAAGCTGGGCGTAGAGGGCCAACACCGCCGGCAGATCAGCCGTGTCAGCTTGCCTAATGACAAGGCTCATGACGCATCCTGACGCGATTGGCAATAGTCAGAGTCTGAGCACACATGCATACGACTACCGCTGTCGTCGGTGATGACCTCGTCTAAAAAGCTGTCGGTGGCACAGCACAAAGCGCAGGTCGCATCCCAACGCTGAACTTCAAAGGGGTGGTCTTCAAAGCCCAGACTTTCAACTGAGGTGTATGGCGGCACGGCATAAATGCGCTTTTCCCGGCCGGCGCCAAAGAGTTGCAAGGCCGGGTTCATGTGCATCTTCGGGTTGTCAAATTTCGGGATCGGCGAGGGCGCCATGATGTAGCGCCCATTGACCAGCACCGGGTAGTCGTAGGTGGTGGCGATGTGGCCGTACTTGGCAATGTCTTCGTAAAGCTTGACGTGCATCAGCCCGTATTCGGCGAGCCCATGCAGCGTACGGGTTTCGGTTTCACGCGGCTCCAGCCGCTGCATCGGCTCGGGCACCGGCACTTGGTAGACGATCACTTGCCCCTCTTGCAGCGGGATTTCAGGGATCCGGTGGCGCGTCTGAATCAGCGTCGCTTCGCGCGTGCGCGTGGTAGTTTGCACACCGGCTGTGCGCTGAAAAAATCGCCGGATATTGACGGCATTGACGGTGTCGTCAGAGCCTTGGTCAATAATTTTTAGAACATCGTCAGGGCCGATAACGGCGGCCGTGACCTGAATCCCGCCCGTGCCCCAACCGTAAGGCAGCGGCATTTCACGCGAACCAAACGGCACTTGGTAGCCGGGAATCGCCACCGCTTTGAGCAGCGCGCGGCGAATCATGCGCTTGGTGCGTTCGTCCAAATAAGCGAAGTTGAAGTTCGCCTGCACATCGTCTGTAGCCGTGTCCGTACGTTGCTCCAAAGTGACTTCTTTCAAGGCATTCATGCTGTGACTCCGGTGTCTGGTTGGGCCGCTTTGGCATTGGCCGCTGCACGCATTTTTCGGATCAGCTCAAGCTCTGACTGAAAGTCAACGTAATGCGGCAACTTCAAGTGCTGCACAAAACCAGAGGCTTCAAGACTGTCACTGTGCGCAAGCACAAATTCCTGCATTTGCGCGGGTGACTCGATCGGCTCACCCAATTCATCGGCCCGCAACGCTCGGTCCACCAAGCTCATGGCCATCGCCTTGCGCTCGCTGTGGCCGAACGCTAGGCCATAACCACGGGTGAACTGAGGCGGCTCGGTTTTGCTGCCGGCAAACTGATTAACCATTTCACATTCGGTGATTTCGATGTCACCGATCGAAATGGCAAAGCCGAGTTCTTCAGGCTCAATCTCCAGCGCGACTTGGCCCAAGCGAACCTCACCCACAAACGGATGGCTGTGGGCGTAACCGCGCTGGGTGGAGTACGCCATGGCCAACAGAAAACCCTCGTCGCCGCGCGCCAAGTTTTGCAGCCGCGTGGCACGCACTGCCGGAAAACGCAAGGGCTCACGGGTCAGGTCGACCGGCGACGGATCGCCCGGCGGGATCGGCCGGGTTTCAATCAAACCTTCATGGTTGAGCAGCTCGACCACGCGTGGTGTGACGGCGGCATCAACACCTGACTGCAGCGCGTCGGCTGGGGGTTGAACATCAGCCGGTGCGTCTTGCCCGTTGGCCAACAAGGTGAAGTCGAGCAAGCGTTGCGTATAGTCGTAGGTGGGGCCAAGCACCTGGCCGCCGGGCAGGTCTTTGAAGGTCGCCGAAATGCGTCTCTCCAGCGACATGCGATCGGTCTGCAGCGGTTTTGTCGTGCCCAAACGGGGCAAGGTGGCGCGGTAAGCGCGCAGCAAAAAAATCGCTTCGATCAAATCCCCGGACGCCTGCTTGATAGCCAGTGCCGCGAGTTCCGGGTCGTAGACCGAGCCTTCGTTCATCACCCGGTCAACTGCCAGCTTGAGCTGTTGTTGAATCTGCGACACGCTGAGCTCAGGCAGGCGGCGGTCACCACGCCGCTGTTCGGCCAGCAGGTGGTAGCTGTTGAGAATGGCGGTTTCCCCACCCTTGACGGCAACGTACATAGTCAAAGCCCTCCTGACAATTGAATCGATGTGGTGCGCGGCAAACCAACCAGTTGCTGCGCCGAAGCCAGATACACGTCAACGCCGCGTGGAAAGCTGGCGTGGTTAGCCGTCCACTGCGCCAGAAAATCAACGGCTAAACCATCGACCGACAAATGGTTGACATCCTGGATACCAGGGCCTTTGAGCGCCCACTGCACTGCGCCGCTCTCGCTGCGTGCCTTGGCTTCCAACAGCGGTAAATCCAACACGCAGGTTGCAGACTGGTCTGGGGCGTTGTCGCTGCCCTGTGAAAAACTATCCAACGCAGGCATAGCGTCGCCCATTGCCACCCAAGCAAACATGGCTTGGTTAACATGAGTTACCAGCTGGCAACCGGTGTGAAAGCGCAGCCAGGCGGCGGCATCACTGTTCGTCAAAGAAGGCGACAGCCAGAGCGTGCAATCGGAGTCCAGCAGCGCCAGCAGCAAAGCCGCCGATGCCGGGTGGCCGATCTTCGGCACCTCTGCGTCGTGGTGTACCGTCATGCAGCGACCCGGGTGTGACAGCGCGTCTAAGGCAACGCGAAACATCGCCTGACTGCCGAAAGCCTCATGCGTGAAGCCGGCGCCGAGATTGGACAAATCGTGTGCGCTCATGACGCCTCTCCTTCGTCGTCCGTCGAACCTGATTCGCGGGCGACTGTGAAAAATTCAACCTTGGTGCTCTGCGCACGCTCCTCGCGCTGGCTGCGTTGCAGCGCCAGATGTTGCCGCACCGGGCTCAACAAAGTTTGCATCAGCAAGGGTTGGTGCGCGGGGTCTTGTAGCAGGGCGTCGGCCACCGCAGCCAGCCCGACCTGACGGTGCGAACGACCCAAGGCATAAGCGACACCGACAACGGTGGCCTCCATCGACGCACCCTGCAGGCGCAAGGCGCAGCGGCTGACGGTGACCTCGCCCAAGTTAAAGCGCTCACCCGTGGAGCCCGCACGCCCCTGAACCATCATCAAACCGGTTTCTGGCGCTCTGAGCCAATGCGGCTTAACCGGCCAATGCGCGCCAACTGCCGATTCCAGCAGATCCAGCGGTGCCCGCGACAGCAATGCCATCCAGTCAGCGCGCAGCATTTGCGGCGCTGGATCTTGATTGTCAAATGCATGAAACATTCTGGTGCTACCCTCAAGTTGTATAGACAAATAAATTGATTGCCCTCAGCTTAACGACCACATATGTACGTTTCATGACAACACTGACTTCCGTTGCCCCCAGCATTGATCGGCCCGCCCGGGAAAGTTTTTGGCACCGCATTGCCCTGCAGATTTCTGACGCCATCAGCCAAGGGACTTACCCGCCCGGCGAGCGCTTGCCCTCGGAACATGCACTGGCCGAACAATTCGGCGTCAACCGACACACCATTAGAAAATCATTGGCGAGCTTGTCGAGCCAGGGCTTGGTGCGCGTGACTCAAGGCAGCGGTACCTACGTGGAGGACTTTGCGGTGGAGCTGATGCTGGGCAAACGAACGCGCCACCAACACAGCTTGGTGCAAGCCGGCCTGCGTGGCGGTCTGCAAGTGCTGGAAGCCAGCACCGTCCGGGCGAACAGTGCGCAAGCCAAAGCCTTGGCCTTGCCTGCGCGCAGCAAGCTGCTGTGCCTGAGCGTGCTGGGTGAAGCTGAAGGCCAAATTCTGCATGTCAGTGAGCGTTTTTTTCCGCTGCCTCGGTTCACCGGGCTGGACGCCGTCATCGCAGAGACAGGCTCGATCACAGCGGCTTTCGCGGCTTGTGGGCTGACTGATTACACGCGGCAAGAAAGCCGCATCACAGCCCAAATTCCAAACGCGGCTGTCGCTGCGCACTTGCGCCAACCCGTCAACAGGCCAGTGTTGGAAGTGACCAGCGTCAACGTCGACAGCGCTGGAACCCCGGTTGAATTTGCAACGACCTGGTTTGCCGGTGACCGAGTCAAACTAACCATACGCCACGATGACTAACGCCCTGCTCACGCCACACCCTCCTTTTCGTTATGCGGTTTACTTTGCACCACCGCCAGACAGTCGGTGGTGGCAAGCCGGCAGCCAGTGGCTTGGACGTTGCGCGGCAGGCAGCACGCTCAAGCCCATGCCTGCGATCAAGGGCATCAGCGACGAGGCGTTCCACCAGGTGACCGCAGCACCGCGCCGCTACGGCTGGCACGCAACGCTGAAGGCACCCTTCACCTTGGCTCCTAGCGCAGATGCAGATCAGCTCAGAGTAGCGCTGACAAGAATAGCCGCGAGTTCGAGTGCTTTTGATTTGCCGCCACTGAAGGTCGCACTGCTCGATGATTTTCTAGCGATCGTGCCGCAGAACCGCAGCGCTGCAGTCGACGCTGTGGCCGCCAGATGCGTCATGGAATTGCAGCCTTTGGCTGCACCGTTGTCAGCAACCGAGTTGCAACGCCGGCGCCAAGCACCGCTGTCACCCGAGCAAGATGCGCATCTTGAACGCTGGGGCTATCCCTTCGTCCTTGATCAATTTCAAGTACATTGCTCGCTGACTGGCTCACTCAAACACTTGAACTCCCAGCAAGTGCAAAACCTGCAACGGGGCGCGCATGACTGGTTCGCCAAATTGCCGCCCTGCCGATTTGAAACACTGGCGCTGTTTGCTGAACCCACGCAAGGTGCAGACTTCGTGTTGCAAGAGCACTTCAGGTTCTCCGCATGAACCATCGCCTGATTTATGTGATGGGTCCGTCTGGTGCCGGCAAAGACAGCCTGCTCGACTGGCTCAAATCCAGACTACCACCACAGTCGCCCATCCGCTTCGCCAAGCGCACCATTGACCGGCCACTGCAAGCGCTTGGTGAACAACACGAAAGCGTGGACGCAGCAAGCTTTGAGCGCTTGCAAAAGGAAAAGTCTTTTGCCATGCACTGGCTTGCCAACGGCAGGCAATACGGCGTTCGGCATGGCGAGTTGATACCGCTTCAACAGCAGCAATGGTTGCTGGTGAACGGCTCACGCGCCTACCTGCCCGAAGCGCTGCGTCAGTTCGACGGCTTGACCGTGTTGCACATCAGCGCCAGTGCGGACATTCTTCGCGCTCGACTGCTGGTGCGTCAACGCGAAACGCCTGAGGTGGTTGAAGCGCGCGTACAGCGAGCCGTCGCCTTCAGCGTACCGCCCACTTGTCGTTGCGTGAATGTGTTGAACGACACCAGCCTTGACGAAGCGGGCGCCATGTTGATCAGCGAACTGGCAACACTCCCAGGTTGGCCCGCAGGCTGAGGTGTCAGCCCGTATAAAAAAGCTAAACGGACTTCAGCACATCTATCTCACGCGGGAACTTGCTGACAGGCTTGGCTGTAACCAAGTTGTCTTGGAACATTTTCCCCGCCTGACGCCAACTGAACTGGAGCGCGCGTGCGCGGGCTTGAGCGCGGTCAACTTCCAGTGCGGCATTAAAGGCCTGCTTTAAGTCCACATGCAGGACACCGCCCTTGTGACCGTCGGGGGTGTTCAGCACTTCCAACGGGCCGTCCACCGGGTAAGCTGCCACCGGTGTGCCGCAAGCCATGGCTTCAAGCATGACCAATCCAAAGGTTTCTGACTTGCTCGGAAACACAAACACATCGGCAGCTGCATAAACCTTGGCCAATTCTTCGCGGGCCAGCAGGCCGAGCCAACGGACTTTCGGATAGCGCGCTTTGAGCGACGCTTCAAGAGGCCCCACGCCGCAAACCACCTTGGTGCCAGGAATGTCCAACTGCAGAAAAGTCTCGATGTTTTTTTCGTAAGAAACGCGCCCAACAAAGAGCGAGACCGGGCGTTTGAGTTCTTCAAGTTCCGGGTAGATTCTGGCGCTTCCATGAAAGCGAAATAAATCAGTGTCCACACCGTGCGTCCAACTGCGCAATTGTTTAAAGCCACGTTGTTGGAGCATCTCCAGCACACCTTGCGTCGGCACCATGACGCCCGCTGATGGTTTGTGAAAATGACGGAACAAGGCGTAACCCATCCACAGCGGAACACGCAAGGCCGCTTTCAAAATTTCAGGGAACTTGGTGTGAAAAGCCGTGGTGAACTGCAGCTTGTGCTTGGCGCAATACGCTCGTGCAGCCCAACCCAGCGGACCTTCTGTGGCGATGTGAATAGCATCAGGCGCGAATAGATTCAACTGCTGACTCAAAAATAGCCGGGGTTTCAAGGCCAGATCGATCCCTGCATAACCCGGGCAAGGCCTGGTCTTGAATTGTCCCGGATGAATCACCAGCACCTCGTGCTTTCGCCCTTCAAGGTCACGCACCAATTCAAGCAAGGTCGTCACCACGCCATTCACTTGTGGCAGCCAAGCGTCAGTGATCAAAGCAATTTTCACACGCTCACCTGTGCGCCCGCCGCAGCGCTGGACTCCGGTCGTTTTTGCACTTCATGCGACGGTGCCCAATGCAAAATCTCTAAGCGTCCGTCGAAGTGCTCCACCAACGCGGTTCGGCTCTCGACCCAGTCGCCGTCGTTGCAATACAAAACGCCGTTAATCATGCGCATCTCGGCCCGGTGTATGTGGCCGCACAAGACGCCGTCATGGCCCCGGCGCTTGGCCTCTTTGGCGACAGCCACCTCAAAGTCCGTCACGTAGTTAAGCGCTGATTTGACTTTTTGCTTTAGGTAAGCCGAAAGAGACCAATAAGGCAGACCCATGCGGGCACGCAGAGAATTGAAGTGACGGTTCATCCGCAGCGTGAATTCGTACAGGTTGTCACCCAAATACGCCAGCCACTTGGCGCACTGCACCACTGCATCGAAATGGTCGCCATGAATAATCCACAGACTCCGACCATCTGCCGTGACATGAACCGCTTCTTTCACAACCTCGACACCACCAAAGTGGTGGCCGATGAAGTCGCGCGCAAATTCGTCATGGTTGCCCGGCACATAAATCACGCGGCATCCCTTGCGCACGCGGCGCAAGAGTTTTTGGACCACGTCGTTGTGCGACTGAGGCCAATACCATTTGCGGCGTAACTGCCAACCATCAATAATGTCACCCACCAAATAAAGTGAATCACTCGGATGCGTGCGCAGAAAATCCATCAGCGCGAGAGCCTGACAACTCGGCGTTCCAAGGTGCACGTCAGAGATAAAAATGGTTCGAAAACGCTGGCCCTTTTCCTCGTCATCATCAGGCGATGGCGGAGGGTAATTTCCGCTGAAGGAATCTAGTACGGCGCGCATCAATTTTGTTCCGAATGTGTCATTGGGAGGCCTTTCATGGGCTAGCACTTGTTCCATGTTGCCCAACAATTATGTTCACGCCATATGTCAGGTCAGTGTCGTTCCCATGAAAATTGTGTGACTTGGCTGAACCACATATCCTCGGGTGAAGAGAATGAATTTTGGGTTGTGAGCTTTGACAGATTGGCATCGACAGTGGTCGTCGTGCGATTGCTGGCGTTGTTGGTCAGCGAGAAATATTTCACCCGCGCGGTGGTCTCGCCATAAGCACCGACTGGAATCAAGCTGGCGCGGCCCGGGCGCATGGCCATGGTCGACAGCGCGGCCAAACCGAAGCGGCCTCGAATCATGTTGCGGCGCTTAAGGTTATCAAGTGAGCACGTCAGAACTTGCAAAAACTCCAATTTAACAGGTGAACTTTGAACGACCAAGTACTCATTAAATTCAGAGACTGTGACATCCGCATGTAAATTCCAAATGACAGTCACCAACTTGACACAAATGTTGAGGACAATTCAACTTTTATTAAAGTGTCGAAACATCAGGAGGTTTCCAATGAAAGTGGGTATCAATGGCATGGGCCG
>CANFZL010000013.1 GCA_947451205.1 Comamonadaceae bacterium | reverse complement strand
TGAGCATGACAGCCTCTTTTGCAGCTTAAAGCCAACGCCCAATCACAACTTTTGTCAGGGTCTACGCAGTATGGCAGTCGTCGTTAATAAACTCCTTCCCGAATTTGAAGCAGTCGCCACAGGCGGTCTCAAAGTCTCCAACCAAACCCATTTGGGCAAAGTTGTTGTTTTGTATTTTTACCCAAAGGACAATACCCCGGGTTGCACCACAGAAGCCATGCAGTTTCGTGACAAATACAAAGATTTTGTGAAAGCCGGCGCAACGGTTTTCGGTGTCTCTAGAGACAACATGAAATCCCACGACGAGTTCAAGTCCAAGCTTGAGCTGCCGTTCGAGTTGATTGCCGACACGGAAGAAAAAATGTGCCACATGTTTGGTGTTGTCAAGAACAAGATCATGTACGGCAAAAAGGTCAAGGGCATTGAGCGCAGCACCTTTTTGGTTGGTCCAGATGGCCAACTCAAGGCTGAGTGGCGCGGCCTTAAAGTACCTGGTCACGTCGAGGACGTTCTGAAAGCTGTCAAAGAGCTCAACAAAGCCGAGAAAGCTGAAAAAGCCGCCTGAAGTTTCTGATCTTTGCTTGTCTGGTACGGTCATTTACGTCGTGCATAATGATTTCATGTTGTTGACACGCCAACTGCCCTTCACACCAAAGCCGCCCCGGTAACGAGGCGGCTTTTTTGTTTCCGGAATTCTTAACTTCACTTTGTGAGTCACAAGCCCATGCCCTTGCCACCCGCCCCGACCAAACGTGCCGCCCTGCTTTCAACTGACGCTTTGAATGCGCCTGTGCACCCTTCGGCCAAGGCTGGCCGAAAATCAGGGCCTGTCGAAGCACTTACCAAAACGCGTCCACTCCCTGTGGAAAAACACCCGTCGGTAGAGCTTGAACACCCGACTGCCTTTTTGGAAAAAACCCGCCCAAGTCCGGTCAAGTCACTATCGACACACGCAAAAAAGGCAGCACCAGCGCCAGTGGCCAAGCAGCGCAAGCCAAAGCCAACGGGCCCGACAAAACTCTTTGTGCTCGACACCAACGTGCTGATGCACGACCCGATGTGCCTGTTCCGTTTCGAAGAGCACGACATCTTCTTGCCGATGATTGTTCTGGAAGAGCTCGACGGCCACAAAAAAGGCATGAGCGAAGTCGCACGCAATGCGCGCCAAACCAGCCGTACGCTAGACGCACTGGCCGGCGCACAGGGCGCAGACATTGCCAAGGGCTTGAGCCTCGACACCACCGGACATACGGAAGCGCGTGGCTCACTGCTGTTCCAAACCAGGCCGCTCGACTACACACTGCCTATGAGCTTACCGCAAGGCAAAGCGGACAACCAGATTTTGGGCGTCGTTGAAGCGCTGCGTAAAGAACAAGCACCACGTGAAGTGGTACTGGTTTCCAAAGACATCAACATGCGCGTCAAGGCGCGCGCCTTGGGCCTGCTGACCGACGACTACCAGAACGACAAGACGCTGGAAGACGGCGACCTGCTGTACCCGGGCTCATTGCTGTTACCGAATGATTTCTGGACTCACCAAAGCAAGACACTGGAAAGCTGGCAGCAAGGCAGCCACACGTTTTACCGCATCACCGGCCCGATTGTGCCCAGCCTGATGATCAACCAGTTTGTCTACTTTGAAGCCCCCGGCGAACCGCCGTTGTATGCGCGCGTGACCGAGATTCGCGCCAAAACCGCGGTGCTGAAGACCCTGAAAGATTTCAACCATCTGAAGAATGCAGTGTGGGGTGTGACCGCGCGTAATCGTGAGCAAAACTTTGCGATGAATTTGCTGATGGACCCGGAAGTCGACTTCGTCACGCTCGCCGGTAATGCCGGCACTGGCAAGACCTTGATGGCACTGGCCAGTGGCTTAACGCAGGTCCTTGACGACAGGCGCTACACCGAGATCATCATGACACGAGCCACCGTGTCAGTCGGTGAAGACATTGGCTTTTTGCCAGGCACGGAAGAAGAAAAAATGGGACCTTGGATGGGTGCGTTGGACGACAACTTGGAGGTGCTGGGTAAAACAGAAAGCGGCTCTGGCGAATGGGGCCGCGCCGCCACCAATGAGTTGATCCGCTCGCGCATCAAGGTCAAAAGCATGAACTTCATGCGCGGCCGAACTTTCCTCAACAAGTACGTGATCATTGACGAAGCGCAGAACTTGACGCCCAAGCAAATGAAGACGCTGATCACGCGGGCTGGACCAGGCACCAAGATCATCTGCATGGGAAATCTGGCCCAGATTGACACGCCCTACCTGACCGAAGGCTCCTCAGGCTTGACCTACGCGGTGGATCGCTTCAAGGGTTGGCCGCATGGTGGCCACATTACCTTGGCGCGCGGCGAGCGTTCGCGTCTGGCGGACTTTGCCAGCGAAGTTCTGTAAAAAAACCGCGTCCATGAAAAACCCGGCGATGCCTTACGGCACGCCGGGTTTTTCATGCGTCACGGGTACGCTGAATCGATACGTCAGCGCTTGAGACCAAACGCGGTGAGCATCTGCTCACTCTGCTTTTGCATTTGCTCCTGCATTTGCGTGAAAAGCGATTTAGATTGTTCAACGTAGGTTCCCATCATGCCCTGCATCATGGGTGATTGGGCTTTCATCAGCTGGGCCCATGTCTCGGGTGACATCCCTTTGGACTGCTCACTCATCTTGACTTGTAAGTCCATGAAGGATTCGACGTTTTTTTCAAGGTACGCCCCCATGAAACCTTGCATGGCGTTACCGTAAAAACGGATGATATTGGCCAGCACGGCTTCCGTGAACATGGGCGCACCACCGGTTTCTTCTTCAAGGATGATTTGCAGCAAGATGCTGCGTGTCAGGTCGTCGCTGCTCTTGGCATCGCGCACCACAAAGACCGCCCCACTCATCACCAACTGGCGTACATCCGTCAGCGTGATGTAGGTGGAGGTGGTGGTGTCGTAAAGACGTCGGTTCGGATATTTTTTGATCACACGAACTGGCACGACTTTGGTCTCCGGACTCATTGTTGATGCGGCACCGGATTCAACGGTGCTATTTTTGATTTTTGGCAAGTTCTGATTCCTTCGGAGACAAGTGGCGGCTCGCTCCATTCTAGAAAGCTCCGGACTGCTTTCTTCCCTTGGTTTACCCTTGAGCTTACCTTGTCTCCTCATCAACACTGTGGGCACCGCCCGTGCATGCAAGCACAGACCATCTCCGGGCGTACAGCGTCAAAGTTTGACTTGCTGAGTGCTATGACAATGGCGTGTCATAGGACGTTTGATTGCAGTCCAGCAGCGCCGGTGAAATTTCATGCTCCAGCACGGCAAACATGCCCTCGACAAAATCCATCAGGCCCTCTGAAGCTGTAATCGCTGCGTCTACCTGACCGCTGGCGACAGCATCAATCACCGCAATGTGGCCGTCCACCGTGGCTCGCAAATCCGGGATTTTTTCGGTCTTAATGTGGTAAATCCAGCCGATACGCCTAAAAATAGTGTGCAAAGGTCGCAGCGTGCTTTCGACAAACGGCTCATTGGCTACAGACAATAAAAGCTGGTCGATGTGCCGATCCACGACGTTGAATTGGTCAATGCTCATGCCCGCGCCGTGCTCTATCAACTGCCGCTTGATGTGCTGCATTTGGTTGCGGTGGGTTGCGCCTGAGCGCTCGGTCGCCAACCGGATCACAAAGCGCTCCATGTCACGCCGCAAATCCAATAATCGGCGATCACGAGACAGGTCGATAGGTGCAATCTGAATTCCGTTGCGTGGGCTGACGATGAGCAAGGTGTCCGTCGCCAACCGGCTTACCGCCTGATGCACAGGGGTGCGACCAAAACCGAGCATGTCTTGCAGTTCGTGCATGGCCAAGAAACGGCCCGGTTTGAGTTCGCAACAAATGAGTAACTCTTCCAGTCGTTCGTAGGCTTGCCCAGATAGATTGTGTTGACTTGCTTTGCGCGGAGCACTCTTTAACGCCGGCTCCTTGACGGTCTTGCTGCGAATTCCGGGGGGAGTGGTCATTTTTTGTTATTAACTTTTTAACAATGGCAGCTGAGATCAACGACTTATCTTTGATGTGATCATTTTTACTGATGCGCTGTCCAAGTCCAGCAGGGTAAATACCGTGACATGCAGTGAAATATCACAGTATTCTTTATTCAATCGATCAAAAAATCTTCTGTGCCTTGCGTGCCGTTGCCTCAATAAATGGAGCCTCGAATGAGCAGATTGACTCGCTTTGACATCAACAGGAATGGCTGGAGTGCTCAATTAGTGATCTTTTACACCGCCTACAACCAACGCGATTCAAGCGGTCTGCCAGTTGCAGCCCCCCACTGATTCAATCATTTCACCCTAGCTATGTCACACCCCATGTTCAATCTTTCCGGACGCACCGCGCTGGTGACCGGCTCTTCACGCGGGCTCGGCCACGCCATTGCCGAAGGCATGGCCCAGGCAGGCGCATGTTTGGTGCTCAACGGTGTTGACACTGGGCGCTTGCAGCAGAGCGCCAAAGCGCTTCGGGAAAAAGGCTGCACAGTCCACGAAGCGGCGTTCGATGTGACCGATGAGACGGCTGTATTGGCAGCTTTTACCAAACTGGATGCAGACGGTATTGAAGTGGATATTTTGGTTAACAACGCCGGCATTCAGTTGCGCAAACCACTGGTTGATATCTCCATCGACGATTGGAACAAGGTCATCAGCACCAATCTGACCAGTGCATTTTTGGTCGGCCGCGAAACCGCGCGCCGCATGATTGCGCGCGGGCGTGGTGGCAAGATCATCAACATCGGTTCGTTGACCAGCGAAGCTGCGCGGGCCACCGTCGGCCCCTACACGACGGCCAAAGGAGGCATCAAAATGTTGACGCGGGCGATGACCGCTGAGTGGGCCGAACACGGGATTCAGGCCAACGCCATCGGCCCAGGCTACATGGCCACCGATATGAACAAAGCCTTGCTTGAGAACCCGTCGTTCGATGCCTGGGTCAAAGGCCGCACACCAGCACGTCGTTGGGGCCAGCCCAACGAATTGGCCGGAACGGCCATTTTTCTAGCCTCGTCCGCCTCTGACTATGTCAACGGACAAATCATCTATGTAGATGGCGGCATGCTGGCAGTGCTATGACGCACATGAGCCCATTTGCACGGCAGAAAATCAGTAATCAAATCATGATTCAAAAAGTTCATCACGGACTTGAACAGTCCAAAATAAACCAACGAAAGTAACGCACCATGGAAGCACTGGTCATACACGCGGCAGGCGATCTGCGCGTCGAAAATATCCCCACACCTGAGTTCGGTTCTGGCCAATTGAAAGTGCGCGTGCGCTGCGGCGGCATCTGCGGCTCTGACCTGCACTATTACCAGCATGGCGGCTTCGGGACGATTAGGGTCAAAGAACCGATGGTCCTCGGCCATGAGGTGGCGGGTGTGATCGAAGCGGTGGGTGCGGATGTTACCCGTTTCGCCGCAGGCGACCGCATCGCTGTCAGCCCCAGTCAACCCTGCGGCGTTTGCCAGTATTGCCAAAAAGGTTTGCAAAACCACTGTCTGGACATGCGCTACTACGGCAGTGCCATGCGGACGCCGCATGTGCAAGGCGCCTTCCGGCAAGAGATCGTGATAGAAACATCGCAGGCGCATCGACTCGCAGACCATGTGAGTGACGGCGAGGGATCCATGGCCGAACCGCTGGCCGTGGCCCTGCATGCAGTCCGGCGGGCAGGCTCACTGGTAGGTAAGCACGTGCTGGTCACGGGCTGTGGACCAATCGGCGCCTTGGTTATCGTCGCAGCCCGTCGGGCGGGTGCGGCGCACATCGTCGCAACAGACATGAGTGCCTTCACTTTGAGTAAAGCCCTCAAGGTGGGCGCTGACGAAGTGATCAATATCGCCGAAGAGCCTGATGGACTGTCGCGCTTCACGGCCGACAAAGGGCAGTTCGACGTGTTGTTTGAAGCCAGCGGCAATGAACGCGCACTTCGCGGTGCGTTCGACAGCTTGCGGCCACGCGGCATCATTGTGCAACTGGGTCTGGGCGGCGAAATGAGCTTGCCTATTAACACCATCGTTGCCAAAGAATTTGACTTACGTGGGGCATTCCGCTTTCATGAAGAATTTGCAACCGCAGTCGAGATGATCAACAAAGGGCTGGTGGATGTGAAACCGCTGATCTCAGCCACGTTGTCCTACCGCGACTCTGCGCGGGCATTCGCACTCGCCGCCGACCGCTCGCAAGCGATGAAGGTGATTTTGAATTTCGACTGAGCACGAGCGTTCCGCCATCAGCCACTGATTACCGCCCCGACATCCTTCAAACAGCCTCAATGTCCACCCTCATCACTGACGTCCAAGTGATCCTCACGGCGCCTGAAGGCATCAACCTCATGGTCGTGAAAATTCACACCAATCAGGCCGGTTTGTACGGTCTCGGCTGTGCCACTTTTGCATACCGGCATTTGGCCGTGAAATGTGTGGTCGAAGACTACTTGAAGCCACTGCTGATAGGCCGCGACGTCTCTGCGATAGAAGAGCTCTGGCAATTGATGCACCAAAACGCCTATTGGCGCAACGGCCCGATCGAAAACAACGCGATCTCAGGTGTCGACATGGCCTTGTGGGACATCAAAGGCAAGATGGCTAACATGCCGCTGTACCAGCTATTTGGTGGCAAGGTGCGTGAAGGTGTTCCGATCTACCGCCATGCAGACGGCAACTCCATGAGCGAGCTGTGCGACAACATCCAGAAGTACCAAGCCCAAGGCATCACCCACATTCGCTGCCAGAGCGGTGGTTACGGTGGCAGCGGTTTCGGTGCAGCCCCCTCCACTGCACCTGAAAAATCCCTTGATGGCATTTACTTGGACAGCAAGAAATACATGCGTGACACGCTGGCTATGTTCGACACCATTCGAAGCAAAGTCGGCTTTGACGTTGAGCTTTGCCATGACGTGCACGAACGACTCAAACCGATTGAGGCCATCAAGTTTGCCTGTTCGCTGGAACGATTTGACCTGTTCTTCCTTGAAGACGCCATCCCACTGGAAGACGGTAATTGGCTGCGCCAACTGAGGGCCAAAACCAAGATTCCGCTGGCACAAGGAGAGTTGTTCAACAATCCTTACGAATGGAAGTTCCTCATCACCGAGCAACTGATTGACTTTATACGTGTACATCTGAGTCAAATAGGTGGCATCACGGCGGGCAGAAAGTTGCAACTTTTCGCCGAACAATTTGGAGTTAGAACTGCATGGCATGGCCCCGGCGATATGTCGCCACTGGCTCACGCTGCCAACATACACATCGACTTGTCTTCGCACAACTTTGGCGTTCAAGAATGGTCAGGCACTGAGCCGCCGAACTTTGTCATACAAGAACTGAAAGGCCCCAGGGACGCCTTGCTGAACGTTTTCCCAGGATTGCCAGAATTTAGAAATGGCTATGTTTACGCCAACGACAAACCAGGTTTAGGCGTTGACATTGACGAGGTTGAGGCTATGAAATATCCATGTGTCAATACGGTGACCCAATGGACGCAAACGCGTGTGAGGGATGGTTCACTTCAAGTACCTTGAGTACGTGGATTGATTTCGGCATCCAATCAACTTCACATATCTTTTCCTCGAATCCATCATTTGCCATCACTGAATGCGCTACGCTAATCGGACATAAATTTCTAGGACTGTCAGTGACAAAGTTGGTCTGGACACTTTTAATGTGGGCACCACTGGCCTGCTCAGCGCAGGTCGTCAACAATCCAGTTGCCCCTGTTCGCACCGCGGATCCATCGATTCAGTTACAGCCCAAGACAAACAACTATCAGAACCTTGGTCAAGGCTATGCGGGCGCATTAGACCAAGTACGCGATCGATTGGAATTGACCGCGCCACAGCAACAACTCTGGCGTGCCTATGAGGCTTCAATAGATGCCTACAACGGCCTTCACTACCGTGAAATGCCGGTTGTGTCGGCTCAAGGGGACAAGGCACCACGACAAATCGGTCGCTTAGTAGACAACCTTCAAAACCGCTTGGCGGCTCTCGAAGATGTAGAGCAAGCGTCCAAGCAACTTTATGCAGGGCTGACGGCAGCACAACAAACTACCGCGGATCAGCTCTTGCTCGCTACTGTGCCTATGTTTATGTCAAACGCTGGAAATGTGAATCCTTCTCAGGGACCCAGCGGAAGGTCAGACAGCACAAAGCGATCGCGTCGCGGAAGTGGCTCAGGCGTCGGTTTTTAAATCGCGTCAGTATCTTCCTGTGTCATTTTTTCTGCTGCCAGCGGCAGTTTTAGGCCCACCGTGATCACTTCGCCATCAACCATGCTGCGAACGCTTAACTCCGCATAGTCAAGCGGTACACGATCACCGACAACCAGAGGCCTTTTGACGACTTTGGCAAGCCACCGGTCAACGCACAAGTCGGCGTCCAGTGGTGCCTTGAGGCTGTAAAAATCGCACAGATCGGCAACACTCACATTAGCCTGCAAAGTAAAGTCACCGAATGTGGCGCGGACGGCGGTGGTGTCGTCTTGAGCTGGCAACAAAACACCCATTCGACGAGCAAACCAGCCGATGGTGCTGCCTTGCAAAACCAATGACGCCAGCACCACCACAAAAGCCACATTGAAGATGATGCGCGCCTCAGGCAAGTTGGCCATGAAAGGAAAGATGGCCAGAACAATCGGGACTGCACCCCTGAGTCCGACCCAAGAAATATAAGTTATTTCTTTGGAAGAAAATCTCATGGGGTACAGACAAACAAATACAGCCAAGGGCCGTGCAACGAACATCAGCATGGCCGCAACGCCCAATGCAGGCCAAATGTTGCCAACGATTTCAGATGGCGTCACCAGCAACCCAAGCAACACGAACATCAACGCTTGCGACAACCAAGCATAGCCATCAAGGGCCGACAGCGCCGACTTGACGATCTCAGGCACCCGACGGTTCAACACAATGCCAAAAAGATACACCGCTAAAAAGCCCGATCCATTGACCCAAGTGGTGAATGCGAACACCACCAACCCGGCCATAGCCAGCAACAATGCAATGACTGAACCAATTTCCTGAATCTTGGGAAGTTTGGGTAGCAACAATGCAAAGACACGGCCAATGCCAATGCCCAGAAGACCGCCCCAGAAAAACTGCTGGACCAGTGAAGTGGCAAAGCTGATGAAGGTCAGATCACTCGCGGCACCCGTGGCGGCAGCCGTCGCCAAGCCGATCAGGGTCAAGGTCAGATAGACGGCCATCGGATCATTGATGCCAGACTCGATCTCCAGAGTTGCCGCAACACGTTCGTTCAACTGCACATCGGACGTCTTGAGCAAGGAAAAAACGGCTGCGGCATCGGTTGAGCCGACAACAGCACCCAGTAGCAGAGCGCTGGTCCAGCTGAGATCAAGTAAGAAAACTGCGGCTACCGCAGTGAAACCGGCGGTCAGTGCGACACCCAGCGATGCCAATACCAAGGCTGGCTTTAAGCCGGTCCGAAACGTCGGGTAATGGGTTCGCAGCCCACCATCGAGCAAGATGATGACGAGTGCAATGTTTCCCACCCAGAAACTGAGTCTGTAATCGTCAAAGTCCAGTCCGCCCGGCCCATCGACACCAGCAAAAATACCAGTCAGCAAGAACGCCAACAAAAAAGAAAAGCCGACCCTCGTCGAAAAAACGCCAGCCAACACACTGATAAAAATCAATGCGGAAGAAGCCAACAATGGCACGCTGAGAAAGTCTAGATTCAAGGTCATTTAGCTTCTCATTATCCGAGAACCGCTCGAAATCCCGAAAAATTAAAATACTAAATACCAAAAAAACCTTTGGCGTTTAATTTTTTAAATAGAAAGTATCCTCAAAATTATCTGGGCAAGATTCTGTTCAGAGTCACGAGAACACCGAGCAGACACCACAATCAGGCATGAACACCCTGAGCCCCAAAAAACTACTGCTGACCAAATGGACTGCCGTTCAACCCTCACACAAAGAGAAACATTTTTTAGTCGCTAAAGTCATAGAACCAGAGATCCCTGAATCGCCGCTGGAGTGGGTAGAGCTTGAGGCAGTATTTTCCAAATCTCGGTACCGAATTGCTTGGCGTGACTTGAAGAATTCTGACATTTGGCGTCAGGGTTGGATATAAAAAACAGCTTAGTTAAGAGGTGTTTTCTTGCCATCTTTGTAGGCATACAACGTGATGGCCGGATTCTTCAACTCGCCATTCGGCTCAAACGCGATATGAGTGGTCACGCCTTTGAAATTGGTCTTGATCAACTCAGAGGTGTAAACCTTTGGATTCGTCGAATTGGCGCGCTTCATAGCGTCGACCAGGACAAAAGTTGCGTCATAGGTGTACGGGCTGTAGATCTGGAACTGGCCTGGGTACTTGGCGTCGTAACGTTTTTTCCAAGCTTCGCCACCGGGCATTTTGGCCAGCGAGGAACCGCCTTCAGCACAAACCACGTTGTTCAGCGTTTTAGCGCCCGCAGCCAGGTTGGCGATGGCAGTGGTGCAAATACCGTCGCCACCAAAGTACTTGACGTTGCTCATGCCGAGTTGCTCCATCTGGCGCAACATCGGGCCGCCTTGTGGGTCCATGCCACCGTAAAAAATAGCGTCTGGTGCCTTGGCCTTGATGGCCGTCAGGATGGCCATGAAATCGGTGGCTTTGTCGGTGGTGAACTGCTCGTCGACAATCTGCATACCTTTTTGCTGCGCCGTCCGTTTAAAGACATCAGCGACGCCTTGTCCGTAAGCGGTGCGGTCGTCAATGATGGCGACTTTTTTCAACTTGAGTATGTCGGCTGCGTAAAAAGCCAAGCCTGCGCCAAGTGCGTTGTCGTTGGCGATGATGCGGTAAGTTGTCTTGTAGCCGGGCTTGGTCAAGCTCGGATTGGTGGCTGCACCTGTGACGTGGGGAATGCCGCAGTCGTTGTAAATTTTGGCGGCAGGTATGGTGGTGCCGGAATTCAGGTGACCCACAACGCCAGCGACTTTGGAGTCGCACAATTTTTGTGCTGCGGCTGTGCCCTGTTTCGGGTCAGCGGCATCATCTTCAGCCACGATTTCAAATTTAATTTTTTTGCCCGCAATGACGATGTTCTGTGCATTAAGGTCTTCAATGGCCATGCGCACGCCGTTTTCGTTGTCTTTGCCATAGTGCGCTTGCCCACCAGACATGGGCGCAACGTGGCCGATCTTGACGACCTGCGTCTCTTGTGCCGCTACAAATCCAGCGACCATGGTCATGGCCGTTGCGACCGTCAATTTAAGTTTCAAGTTCATAGTTAGCCTGATTAGTGAGATATGCGAACAGTTGAAAAGACTATTTTCCCCAACGACAAAAGATAACGCAATTTTGAGCCCACACTATTGGCGAACGCCCTAATTCCGGTCATCAGGTCAACGCCGAAACGAATCAGGCAGAGACGCAGAGGTTTCTTGCCTCACGGCGTTCTTGACCGCGTCCAAGATGGCTTCACTGATCTGCGCTTTCAAGGCTGCCTTGAAAGAACGCACATGAGACTCGACCACATTGTCAACAGTCGCCTGCAAACGACTCTCCAGCGTGAGCTCAACACGTAAAAGAATGCGCTCAAGCACGGCTGGTGACAATTCGGTCACGTCGACTGCGGAGGATTCTGCGACGGGCTGCGGTGATGTATTGGGACCTACTGGCCAACCCTCGAGTAAGTTCGCGAACTCAGCGGGCAAAGCCAATGGCAGGTTGGCAATGGGGGACGGTCGGATCGGGGTCTGTGTTTGAGACGTTTCGGGCCGAACCACTTCAGTGAGAGTCGGTACGAAAATCGGAGGGTTCGATCGTGAAGTATCGTTCATGCGTTCTCGACAGTGCGGCTCAGATCAAACTTCTTCAAAGCGTAACCGCGATCTTTATAGTGCTTCCAGCGCTGCCTAGCTGACAGCCGATCATCTTCGACGCTGCCAACCAACTCAATGAAACGCTCAAAGCGCTCAAAACCCTCAGGCACGCCTTGCCCGAGGTTGACTAGCACACCGTGCGCGCAGCCGTCAAAAGCCGGATCAGACGGCGAGGTGGCCAGCAGAATCGGGGTGACGGCCAAAGTGGCCGGGTCAGCGTCGGCCCGGCAATGCGGCAAAAACTCAGTGCTTGAAAAAGTCCATAACATCTGGTCCAGCTGCGCCAGCAGGTTGGCCTCGGCGGTCACCATAACGTTAGCACCTCCGGCCCGCGCCTTGCGCAGCAGCCGACAGCTGTAAGTCAGCTTGTCACCGACGTTGAAATGAAACTCCACCTCGGTCATGTGCGGACGGTTTTGATCAGGGGCTTTACGGAAACTTTCATGACAGATTTAGTCGGCGCTTTTTTGACCGCTGTATTGCCTTTTTTATCTTTAACAAGCAACGAGCTCACTGAGGACTGAGCAACTTGTGCGACTTGCCCCGCATGCTCTAGCAAATACTCCACCAGCAAAGCAACGGGTCGTCCGGTCGACCCTTTGGCTGCGCCGCCTTTCCACGCTGTGCCCGCAATATCTAGATGCGCCCAAGGGAATTTGCCTGAGAAGCGCTGCAAAAACTTGGCCGCAGTGACAGCACCACCAGCGCGGCCAGCCACGTTCGCGACATCCGCGAAGTTGCTTTTCAAGCCATCGGCATATTCATCGTCCAGAGGCATCCGCCAGCAAAGGTCAAGCGAGCGCTCCCCCGCTTGCAGCAGTGATTGGGCCAGTGCGTCGTCGTTTGAAAACAAACCGCTGCGCACGGCACCAAGCGCTACCACGCAGGCACCCGTCAGGGTGGCGATATCGACCACTGCGCGAGGTTTGAAGCGCTCGGCATAGGTCAAGGCGTCGCACAGGACAAGCCGCCCTTCGGCGTCGGTATTCAAAATTTCAATCGTCTGCCCGCTCATGCTGGTCACCACATCGCCGGGTTTAATGGCCTTGCCATCGGGCATGTTCTCGCACGAGGGAATCAGTCCGATGACATTCAGTTTGGGCTGCAATTCACCCAGCGTGCGAAAGGCGCCGAGGACGCTGGCCGCACCGCACATGTCGAACTTCATTTCGTCCATTTCAGACGCCGGCTTGATGGAAATTCCGCCCGTGTCGAAGGTGATGCCCTTGCCCACCAACACCACAGGTGCATCAACTTTGAGGCCGCCGTCATAACGCAGGACGATGAAACGCAGCGGCTCTTCAGAGCCGCGCGCCACGGCCATGAAAGAGCCCATGCCCAGTTTGGCGACTTCTTTGGGGCCCAAAATCTCGACCTTGATGCGCGGCAACTTGGCCAGCTCAAGGGCCGCGCCCGCCAACATGACAGGCGTCGCGTGATTTGCTGGACGGTTACCCCATTCCTTGGCCAAAGCAATGCCTTTGACCAAGCCAACCGATTTTTCAAAGCCGGCTTTGACAGAAGCCGCGTTAGCAACCGCTACCACGGTGCGCTGCAGTTTGGCTGGAGGCACCTTGGATTTGGTGGCGCTGTAGCTGTAGGCCGCATCACCGCAGGCCATAATAGCAGCCTGCATGTGAGCCTCGGCGGGATCTTTAAGCAAGCTGAGGCACAGCACAATGCGCTGTGAATTACCACCTTTGATCGCGCCCATAGCGGCCGTGACAGCAGTGCGAATGTTTTTAGCACTGCCCTCTCCTACCCCCACCAACAGAACGCGGGTCGCAGCAATACCCGTCGTGCGATAAGCCTGTAGCAGCTTGCCGGGCTTGCGCTCGAAGTCGCCGCTCTGAGTCGCCGAATCGACGAGCACCGACAATGTGTCGTCGCCCTCAGCCACCACTAGCGGAACAAGCACCACCAAGGCGTCACATTTTTCAGTACAAACACGCGCGCGTGTCAAAGTCTTGAGTTCGAAGTCCATAATTGAAGCCTAGTCAGTTACGCAAAAAAAGCAAACAGTCGCTCAATGTTATTCCAATCCTCGATGCGCAAAGAGTTGGCGCGCAGTTTCGGCGCCACCTTGGTGGTGCTGATCACCATCATCATGACCATTGTCCTGATCCGAACCTTGGGTCAGGCCGCCCGTGGCTCTATCAGTCCGCAAGACGTACTCCTCATCATGGCTTATTCGGCTCTCGGCCGACTGCCCATCATCCTCACGCTGTCGCTTTTCATCTCCATGGTCAGCACACTGTCACGGATGTACAAAGACAGCGAAATGGTCGTCTGGTTCGCCAGCGGCCGCAGTTTGATTGTTTTTCTTGGGCCCTTATTTCGTTTTGCTTGGCCAGTGCTGCTGGTCATTGCCCTCGCGTCACTCTTTGTCTGGCCTTGGTCCAATGAGCAAACAATGGAGATGCGGCAGCGCTACGAACAACGCGGCGATTTGGATCGCATTGCACCGGGAGAATTTCAGGAGTCGTCTAATGGCAGTCGCGTGTTTTTCATTGACCGCAGTTCCGAAGGTCGAAGCGGTAGCAACAACATATTCATCTCATCGACCGACAAGAACAAAAGCGCCATCACGACCGCCCGTGCGGGCCGGATTGAAGTGATGGGTGGCTCACAAATGCTGATTCTTGAAAATGGTCAGCGACTTGAAAATTCCACGGGTAACTCAGCCATGAAAATCAGTGACTTTGAGGAGTACGGCGTGCGCACCGGCAGCAGCAGCGCGCTCGGACCTGGTGAACGAGATCTCAGCACCATCTCAACCCGCAATTTGATCAAGTCCCCCACACGCGGCAACTTAGCCGAGTTGGCTTGGCGGATCGGCTTGGCCTTATCTGCCATCAATTTTGTGCTGATTGCGCTAGCGCTGGCGGCCGTCAATCCTCGCGCGGGGCGCAGTAGCAACCTCATCTTTGTGATGTTCACCTTCGTTGTTTACTCCAACTTAATGAGCATTGGACAAGGTTGGGTATCGCTAGGGCTGGTGAGTTTCACGGGTCTGCTGCTCATGATGCATGGCGGCGTATTCATCGTCAGCATGGCTTGGCTGGCTAAACGACACCTGAACTGGAGTCTGAGAGACATGATACGCAGACGAACGCCGGGACTTTCCGTTGGCGCCCAAGTTCAGCCATGAAAACAGTTCGCAAGCTGATCTACAAAGAGGTCATCACGTCGATAGCCCTGGTTGCACTGGGTTTTTTGTCGCTGTTTTTCTTTTTTGACCTGGTTGATGAACTTCAGTCCATCGGTAAAAGCAATGGTTTGCCAGGGGAAGGAAACACCTACCTACTCGGCCACGCGCTGCTGTATGTGACATTGCAACTGCCCAACCACCTTTACGAATTACTCCCGATCTCAGTCCTCATCGGGACTATCTTTGTGATGGCGAGACTCGCGCAGAGCTCTGAATTCACCATCCTGCGCACCAGCGGCCTTGGGCCGTGGCGAGCGCTGAGGCTGCTGCTGGCAATGGGCGGGATGTTTGTGGTGCTGAGTTTTGCGGTGGGCGACTACATTGCACCAGTCGCCGACCGAGGCGCCCAACTGCTCAAAGCCAAGTACCAGGGCAGGATCACTATCGGGCAGACTGGCGCATGGCTCAAAGAAAAACAGACCTATAGCAACTCCGTCGTGAATGTGCGCGCGCTGTCCTCAGACAACGAGATGCAGGGCGTGCGCATCTTTGAATTCGACAACAAGGGCCTCGTGGTGTCGACAACTGAGGCTGCATCTGCACAGTTCCTGGAGGACGACTCTTGGTTGCTCAAGCAAACCCAACGCACCGATTTTCAAATCAGGCCCAGCCTAGACAGCGTTAACAAAGCAGCTGAATCGGCTAACGTGAGCATCAGTCGCGCAGAAGAACAACGCTGGCCAACCGACATCAGCGCTGAAATGGTGTCGGTCGCACTGCTTAAGCCAGACCGCATGGCCACCTATGACCTGTTCAATTATGTCCAGCACCTGAAAGCCAACGGGCAGACCGCCCAGCGCTACGAAATTGAGTTCTGGAAAAAAGTTTTTTATCCCCTCAGTTGTTTGGTGATGGTCATGCTGGCACTGCCTTTTGCATACCTTCATTTTCGCTCCGGCAGTGTGACCTCCTATGTGTTCGGTGGCGTCATGATCGGCATCAGTTTTTTCCTGCTGAACAACGTCTTTGGCTACATTGGCAACTTGCAAAACTGGCAACCTTGGCTGGCGGCGGCAACGCCCGGGCTTTTGTATGGCGCTGTCTCCATGGGCGCTTTTGGCTGGCTGGTGTTGCGACGATAAAAGAAAATCTCTGTTGAATACGACCATGAAACCCGCCATTATTTTGTTTGCCCACGGCTCCAGAGACCCGCTCTGGCGCCTGCCCATCGAAGCCGTCGCCGCTGAAATTCAGTCGCGCGATCAAAACGTGCAAGTCCGCTGCGCTTATTTAGAGCTGTGTCTGCCCAGTCTGCCGGAGGCCGCTGCGACATTCATCGCGGAAGGCGTGCAGCACATCCGCATTTTTCCGCTCTTTTTGGGTGTCGGCAAACACGCGCGCGAAGACCTGCCGCAAATCATCGAAGAAATCCGCAGCGCCCACCCGACGGTGCGGCTGGAACTGCTGCCAACGGCTGGTGAGTCGCCTCAATTAACGGCCTTGATGGCGGACATAGCCTTGACCTGAAGGGCATATCAAAGAGTTTCTTTAGCGCCAAAATGGCATAATGAATCCCCCATTAGTCCGACTTTGATATGAACCTTCACCAGTTTCGCTTCGTCCAAGAAGCCGTGCGCCGCAACCTGAATTTGACTGAAACCGCTCGCGCCTTGCACACATCGCAACCGGGCGTGTCCAAGGCCATCATCGAGCTGGAAGAAGAATTGGGCGTAGAAATTTTTGCCCGCCATGGCAAACGCCTGAAGCGCGTGACAGAGCCCGGTCAGCACGTCCTGAAAAGTATTGAACTCATCATGCGCGAAGTCGGCAACCTGAAGCGCATCGGCGAGCAGTTTTCAGCCCAAGACAGCGGCACCCTGTCGATCGCCACCACCCACACCCAAGCCCGTTATGTGTTGCCGCAGCCCGTCGCCCGGCTACGCGAAGCTTTCCCCAAGGTCAACGTCAGCTTGCACCAAGGCTCGCCTGACCAAGTTGCCCGCATGCTGATTGACGAGGTGGCTGAGATAGGCATTGCCACCGAGTCTCTAGACCACTACGACGAACTGATCACCCTGCCCTGTTACGAATGGCAGCACATGCTGGTGATGCCAGCCGACCACCCGCTGGCGCGCCAATCCAACATCACCCTGGAAGAACTGGCCGAGCAACCGCTGATCACCTACCACCCCTCTTTCACAGGTCGCACCAAAATTGACGAAGCCTTTGCCGCCAAGCGCCTGCACCCGCGCATTGCGTTGGAAGCGATCGACTCGGACGTCATTAAAACTTACGTCCGGCTCGGTTTGGGCGTCGGCATCGTGGCCGAAATGGCGCTGAAAGACGACGGCACCAACACCGACCTGGTCTCGCTGCCTGCTGGCCAACTGTTTGGCGTGAACGTCGCACGGGTGGCCTTCAAACGCAGTGCTTACCTGCGCAATTTTGTCTATAAATTTGCGGAATTAGTGAGCGACAAGCTAACCCGCGAGCAAATTGCCAGAGCCATGTCTGGCCGCCTCCATGACGACGAAGTTTAAAATCATGACCACCATCAAGCCATCAAACACCGTGCGCGAGCACACCCCCGCCCTGAACAGCCGCTTGCCGAACGTCGGTACAACCATCTTCACCGTCATGTCGGCGCTGGCGACTGAAAAAAATGCGGTCAATTTAGGCCAGGGCTTTCCAGATTTTGGGTGTGATCCGGCCTTGGTCAACGCAGTCACTGACGCCATGCAACGCGGCCTGAACCAGTACCCACCGATGACCGGCGTGCCCGTATTGCGTGAAGCCATCGCCGCCAAAATTCAAACGCTGTACGGCCGCAGTTACAACCCTAACACTGAGATCACGGTCACAGCAGGCGCCACGCAGGCCATCATCACCATCATCCTCGCCATCGTGCATCCGGGTGACGAAGTGATCGTGCTAGAGCCTTGCTACGACAGCTATGTGCCGAACATCGAATTGGCGGGTGGTCAAGTGGTGCGGGTGCCGCTGACACCCGGCACTTTTCGCCCTGACTTCGAGAAAATTGCCGCCGCCATCAGCCCCAAAACGCGGGCCATCATCATCAACTCACCGCACAATCCAAGCGCAACGGTGTGGACGCAAGCTGAGATGCTGAAGCTGCAAGCGTTGCTGGCGCCGACGGAGATTTTGCTCATCAGCGACGAGGTGTACGAGCACATGGTGTTTGATGCCGCGCTGGGCGCACAACACCACAGTGCGGCAAGCTTTCCGGGTTTGGCAGCGCGGGCATTCATCGTCAGCAGCTTTGGCAAGACTTACCATGTCACCGGCTGGAAAGTCGGCTATGTGGCGGCACCCGCAACGCTCACGGCAGAGTTCCGTAAGGTGCATCAGTTCAATGTATTCACCGTCAATACGCCAGTGCAATACGCGCTGGCCAGCTACATGGACAAGCCCGCCGCCTACCTCGAATTACCCGCGTTTTACCAAAGCAAGCGTGACCTGTTTCAAGCCGGCTTGGCGGCCACGCGCTTCAAACTCTTGCCGAGCGAAGGAACTTACTTTCAGTGCGTGGATATTTCGGACGTCAGTGACTTAGGCGAGGCCGAATTTTGCAAATGGTTGACCACCGAGATTGGCGTTGCGGCCATTCCGCTGTCAGCCTTCTACGGCGACGGCTTTGACCAGCGCGTGGTGCGATTTTGCTTCGCTAAGAAAGACGACACGCTGAAGGCGGCGTTAGAGCGACTCGCCAAGCTTTAAATACGCTAAAAAAAACAGTCCTACTTCGTCATTGCGAGCACAGCGCGGCCATCCATGACTGCGAATTCGAGTTCCTGGACTGCCGCGCTTCGCTGGCAGAGACGGAATTGCTGCGCTCGCAGCGATGGAATCGCGGAATTCTAATCAAGAATTGATCTGAGCCCAGGCCTTGTCGAGCCGCTTGACACTCACCGGCTGCGGTGTGCGCAGTTCCTGCGCGAAAAAGCTCACTCTCAACTCTTCCAGCAGCCAGCGGTACTCTTGCATGCGCGCATCCACCGCCCCTTTGCGGTCAGCCACAAGCCGCCAATAGCGCTGCTCTTGCAGCTTCATCTCGGCCAAGCGGGCGGTATCGCGGGCCGGGTCGGCACGCCACTTTTCCAGCCGCAAGGTGATGGCTTTCAGGTAACGCGCAAAGTGCTGCAATTGTCCGTACGGCGTCGCCATCAAAAACCGCTTGGGCACCAAGCGCTGCAGTTGCTGCGTAGCATCGGCCGACGCTTCTGCGGCATTTTTAGTGTCTTTGATCTTGCGCTGAGCGGCGGCGAATTCAATCAGGATGCTGCCGGCCAGACGCGCCACCTCGCTGGCGATCAAGGTCAGCCGGCCACGCCCATCGTCGACCCGCTTCTTGAACTCGGCCTCACCTGTCGGCAAGGGCTCTACCAAAAAAGCCCGGTCCAGCGCCACGTCAATGATCTGCGTGCGCAACTCTTCCAGCGTGCCGCCGCCAGAGTTGTCTGCCGCCCGGCCAACCAGCATGTAAGCTGTCGCCGTTTTTTGCAGATCCGGCAAATTTTTCTCTAAGTATTTCAGCGCATCTTTGATTTGCAAAGAGAACAAGCGACGCAGCCCGGCGCGGTGTTTAGCCGCCGCCATGTCGGGCTCGTCGAAGACCTCAATCGTCACCGCGTCGCCCAAGTCCATCAGCGCTGGAAATCCAATCAGCGTTTGTGCGCCCTTGCGAATTTCCATGAGTTCGGGCAGTTCACCAAAGCTCCAGCTGGTGTAGCGGTCTGGACTTTTAGGCACCGCAGCTGGTGCGGCTTTGACAGCAGTCGGATGGGCGCCGCGTGCCTTGCTGACCGAATCTGAAGTCACAGCATTTGGCTCTGCAACAGGAACAGCCACCTTGAGGTTTTTAAGCCCGGCCAGTGCTTGAAACGCTCCGCGCGCCTGTGCCCCCAAGTCGCCCTTAAGCGCGCCCAAGTTGCGCCCCAAGCCGAGTTGGCGGCCGTGTTCGTCGACGACCCTGAAGTTCATGAACAGATGCGGCGGCAACATGTCGAGCTTCATGTCGTTGCGCTTGATGTCTAACGATGTCGCATCGCGCACCCACTTGAGGACAGCGTCGGTTAACGAGCCACCGCCCCATTTTTCAGGCTGCAGTAATTCAGCCGCCATGCGCGCAGCCGTATCGGGCAAAGGCACCAGCCGCGAACGCGGCCGTTGGTGCAGTGTTTTGATGAGTGCCTGAATCTTGTCTTTAAGCAAACCCGGCACCAGCCATTCGCAGCGCTCGTCATTCACCTGGTTCAAGGCAAACAGCGGTACTTCCACCGTGACGCCGTCTTTCGCATCGCCAGGCTCGTGCAGATAGCTCACGCTGCAGTCCACACCGCCTAAGCGCAAGGTTCGGGGAAAGGCCTGCGTGGTGATGCCCGCCGCTTCGTGGCGCATGAGTTCTTCACGCGACAGCAGTAGCAGTTGCGGCTGCTTTTTGACTTCGTCTTTGTACCAATGCTCACAACCGGCCCCGGTGCAAATATCGGTTGGCAATTGCTGGTCGTAAAAAGCGTAGATCAGCTCTTCGTCGACGAGCACGTCTTGACGGCGTGCTTTGTGTTCCAGGTCTTGCACTTGGATGATGAGTTTTTGGTTCGCCGCCAAAAACGGCAGCTTGGTGTCCCAGTTGCCGGCGACCAGCGCTTCACGAATAAAAATTTCACGAGCGCCGACAGGGTCGACGCGGCCGAAGTTGACGCGGCGACCGTTGTAGATCACCAAACCATAGAGCGTAGCGCGTTCCAAGGCCGTGACCTGTGCCGCTTTTTTCTCCCAGTGCGGGTCCAGCAGCTGTTTTTTGAGCAAGTGGCCTGCGACCTGCTCAACCCATTGCGGCTCGATGTTGGCAATGCCCCGGCCAAACAAGCGCGTGGTTTCGACCAGCTCGGCAGCCACAATCCAACGGCCTGGTTTCTTGCTCAGTTTGGCGCCGGGGTGGCGGTAAAAGCGAATACCGCGCGCACCCAAATAGGCTTCCTCGTCTTCGGCTTTGTAGCCCAAGTTGCCGAGCAAACCGCACAGCATCGACAAGTGCAACTGCTCGTAGCTGGCTGGCTTGCTGTTGAAAGGTGACCCCCACGCTCCGCGCTTCGCGTCGTCGCTGCCCCCCGAGGGGGCCGTGCCCAGCTTGGGGCGGCCCGGCGCTGGGCTGCCCCAGCCTTGCTCCATGATCACGCTGTGCAGCTGCGAATGAATGTCGCGCCATTCGCGCACGCGGCGGATGTTGACGAAGTTCTCGCGCAGCAGGTTTTCGTACTGACGGTTCGAGAGCTTGTGTTCAGCCGCATGACCGCCGCGTGAATCACCCAGCCATTTCCACAGCTTCAAATAACCGGCGAACTCGCTCTTTTCATCGTCGAACTTGGCATGCGCTTGGTCGGCTTGGGTCTGCTTGTCCATCGGGCGGTCACGCAC
>CANFZL010000012.1 GCA_947451205.1 Comamonadaceae bacterium | reverse complement strand
CGTGGCACCTGTAGCCCAGGGTTTCAACTGGAAAGCTCAGGCTCGATCAAGCAAATTATTCCGGGGCCTTATGCGGACAGTTCAGCGCGCACGATGGTTCCTTATTCACACATTCTTTGGGCATCGCTGTGGTGGGGCATTGCCGCCGACGCTGTTGCGAAGGCCGCAAATTTTGTCCGTGGACAAGCCAGGGACAAGCCCGGCACCATGCCGCCCACGGCCACACGGCTTGCTGAAGTGTCGATGCAACTAGACACCATGAAAAACAACTGGCAGTCAGCTGCACAAGCCTTTGATGCGATTGCACCCGATGCCACATCACAAGACCAGTTAGCAAGCATGGCTTGGGCGCTACGCATGAACAACTTAAAAATATCGTGCTCCGAGGCTGCACCGCAAATCGTCCACCGTGCCTTACAGATTGTGGGCATCATGGGTTACAAAAATGACTCCCCTTTGAGCCTAGGAAGACAGTACCGAGACGCGCTGTCGGCGTCACTGATGATTTCGAATGACCGCATCGCAGCCAAGAGCGCGTCCATGTTGCTGGTTTACAAGGACCTCGCATGACAGCCACGCACGATATCGACAACTTCAACAAGGGCTTGGTCGCGCACCAATTGATCATGCCAACGGAGGTCAATGGCTGCTACGGGCGAGGCGCTGTTTTTGAAGATATTTTGCACAGCTTCGACGCCTTGGTCACCCGCATCGCCAGTGGTGACGGCGCTGAGGAAATGACCTTTCCGCCGATCTTGCCGCGCTCGCTGATAGAGACGCTGGGTTACATGGACAACTTCCCGCAACTGGCCGGTTCGGTGCACAGTTTTGCCGGCAATGAACGTCAGGCGCGTGAACTGTCGGAGCGACTGCACCAAGGAAAACGCTGGGAAGATTTGCTCGAACCCACGGAGGTCATGCTGACGCCTGCGGCTTGTTATCCGGTCTATCCGCTTTTCAGTGGCTTGCTGCCGGCGGGTGGCCGATTGGTCACCTTGCACAGTTGGGTCTACCGACACGAGCCGTCTATCGAACCGACTCGCCTGCAATCTTTTCGCATCCGTGAGTACGTCCGCGTGGGCGCGCCAGATGTTGTTGTTGAATGGCGTGACATGTGGCTGGCGCGAGGCTTAAAACTACTGCAAGGCTTGGGTCTGTCGGCTCAAAGTGATGTGGCGTCAGATCCATTTTTTGGACGCATCGGCAAGATGATGGCGGCTGATCAAACAGACCAGCGCCTGAAGTTTGAGATTTTGACTCCGGTCATTTCAACAGATAAACCAACGGCTGTTTGCTCTTTTAATTGGCATCAGGATCACTTCAGCAGCAAGTTTGGAATTCGCCAGAGTGAGCATGCTTTGGCCCACACAGCCTGTCTAGGTTTTGGCCTTGAACGGGTCACGTTGGCGTTGATAAAGACCCATGGTTTCGAGCCTAAAAAATGGCCTGATGCGGTCAGAGAGCAGTTATGGCAATGACCCGCATTGAAGCTTGGCCCGGCCTGCGCGCAGACACTTATGGCCGTCACGTGCTGCATGACCACGACTGCCTATGGCCGGAAAAAAACTGCTACACCGACGTCTGGATAGAGCTGATTCACACGTTGGGGTGCGACCCCATGGCGATGTTTTCCTTCACGCACACGGCCGATTTCGAAGGTGACCAGTGGACATTTTTCAAGCCGGTGCACACAGAACTTCGCGATCTTTACGGCATTGATGTCCAAGAGTTAACCGTCTGGCGTCCGCTGTTGGAGCATGCCCAAGAGTATTTGTCTGCTGGCAAGTTCATTTGCTGCGAAGTAGATGCTTTTTACTTGCCCGACACCGCAGGTACAGACTACCGAAGCCAGCATTCAAAGACCACCATTTTGATGGCCAGTCTGGACGTTTCAAGTCGACAGTTGGGCTACTTTCACAACGCCGGGTATTTTGAACTGTCAGGGAACGACTTCACGCATTTGTTCCGCATGACGGATGCGCCCGATGCGTCCTATTTGCCACCCTACGCTGAATTTGTTCGGGTCGACCGACTGCTTAGACAGTCGCCGTCCGAGCTGGCCAAGCGCTCCTACGAGATGTTTCAGCGGCACTTCAAAAATCGGCCTCGCAGCAACCCGTTCACACGATTCGGTCAGCGCTTGCTGCGTGATCGAGAGGATCTACGGACCAGCAGCCTTGCGCGCTACCACGCGTGGGCGTTTGCCTCCATTCGTCAGGCTGGCGCAGCGTTTGAACTGGCTGCAGACCATCTTCGATGGCTGAGTGATGGGGGACACCTGGATCTGATGGACGCAGCCGAGTGCTTCGACACTATCTCTGCCGCCAACAAGACTTTGATACTCAAGGGTGCAAGAGCCGTGAATTCAGGCAAGCCACTGGAGGCGGCTGAATTGCTGGCCACCATGGAGCAGGCTTGGGAGTCGGGCATGTCGCACATTCAAAAGTCGCTGACGCCGGTGCCCGCGCTGGCGTGAATTTTTAAGGCTGGGAAGCAAGCACTCAAAGTGGTGCCGCATTGATGGCTGGACTTGACAGCGAAGCAACCGCCTTCTGCTTCGACGCGGTAATGCATCCCCAGCAAGCCTAACATGGCGATGCGATCAGACGTGGCATCGAAACCGATGCCGTCATCCGTCACGCTGATCTGTACTTGCCCATCGCTTTCACAGGACAAGCGCACGCACACGTTACGAGCCTTGGCATAAGACGCGACATTGGCAAGTGCTTCTTGTACCAACCGATAAATAGTGAGCTGAATGGCAGCGGTGAAGTGCAATTCCTTAAGCTCTGTCTGCACCTTGATGCCGTTTGCACGCGTGAATTCACCGGTCAATATCATCAATGCTTGCACCAGCCCGAGTGAACTCAGGGAAGAAGGCCGCAAGTCTTCGATCATGTGGCGCTTGCGCTCAATACCCTTGTCCAACATCTCCGAAAAGTGCATGAATCGAGCAGAAATCTCAGGTGAAAGCGGTGCTAAGGCCGACTTCAGGCGTGCCACATCAAACTTGGCAGAGGTAAACAAGGCGCCGAGGTCATCATGCAGAGCACCGGCTAAACGATTACGTTCCTCTTCTCTTGTTTGTTGCAAATGTCGATTTAACTCAGTCAACTCGACTGTTCGGCGTTGAACCTGCAGGTTCAGTGACAGAGCCAGGGCTAGGAGTGCGGCTTGGCTGCGTTGCAAAGCTATTTCGGCGCGTTTTCGATCGTCGATGTCCTCGGTAGCGCCATACCAACTAACAACAGCCCCAGCGCTGTTGCGCTGAGTCAAAGCCTGAGATCGCATCCATCGGTAATGTCCACCGCGCATGCAGAGCCTGTGTTCGACATCCAAGGTTTCGCCAGACACAAGAGCACTTCGCCAAGATTGAGCCACCTTCGACAGGTCGTCTGGATGCACTGAATCGGTCCAATCCCAACCTAAACCGCGCTTGCCTGTCCACTCAAGCCAGCGTTCGCTGAGAAACTCCACTTGCCCGTCAGTGCCAGCCGTCCACTCAGTATGCAGATTGAGATTCAAGGCGTTCCCGCAATAGACATTCACGTCATGCAAGCGGATCTCCTTCAACCCATGTCGATGTCGCCTTGCACTCACGGCACGCCATTATTTGCATTCTTTCTTTCTCACTTTCATTCAATACAAAAACCAACAGTCTCCATCATCGCTCTGCCAAAGCAAGCTCATGGCAGGCCCACAGCGCGCCTGCGCGTGGTCTGAGACCTACACAATGCTGTGTCAGGTAGGCGTCACCGAGCAGCGTCAATATGATGAGAGAAGGATTCATTGCATCAATATCACCGAAGGAAAATATGACCAGACTCAACAACAAAGTCAGCATCATCACGGGCGCAGCGCAGGGGATTGGTTTGGCCACAGCGCTCAAGTTCGCAGCCGAAGGCGCCATTGTGGTCGTCTGCGACTTGCGGCAACCAGCGATTGATGAGACCGTCAAGCAATGCCAAGCGCTGGGCGCACAAGCCATCGGTTGCCTGATGGATGTCACCGATCGCACGATGGTCGATGTGGTCGTGGCGCAGGTCAAGTCGCAATTTGGACGGATTGATGTGCTGGTTAACAACGCTGGGATTACCAAGGATGCACGGCTTTTAAAAATGACGTTGGCCCAATTTGACCAAGTGATCGACGTGAACCTGCGCGGTGTGTTTCATTGCGCGCAAGCTGTGGCCGACACCATGGTGGCGCAAGGCAGCGGCGTGATACTCAATGCCAGCTCGGTGGTGGGTATTTACGGTAATTTTGGCCAGACGAATTACGCAGCAAGCAAGTTTGGTGTCATCGGCTTCACCAAAACATGGAGCCGAGAACTGGGTCCCAAAGGGGTCCGGGTTAACGCGGTAGCACCGGGCTTTGTGGCGACGCCGATTCTGGACACCATCCCCGAGAACGTGTTGCAGGAAATGAAAGCACGCGTGCCACTGAAGCGCTTGGGCAAGCCAGAAGAAATTGCCAACGTCTACGCATTTTTGGCCAGTGACGAGGCCAGCTACATCAATGGCGCGGTGATCGAAGTTTCAGGCGGCATGACCGTCTGAACAGCAGCGATAATCCGCGCATGAGCGCTTTCAACCCTGATGATCGTCCCCGTCCTGAATCCCTGTCCGACCTGTTTGTGTCGTTCACGCTGCTGGCCTTGCAAGGTTTTGGCGGTGTACTGGGCGTGGTGCAAAGAGAGTTGGTAGACAACAAGCGCTGGCTAACCCGAGAGGAGTTCATCGAAGACTGGTCGGTGGCGCAGATCATGCCTGGCCCCAACGTGATCAATCTGGCCTTGATCGTTGGCGGTCGCTACTTCGGCCTGAAAGGCGCGCTGGTGGGGCTCGCCGGCATGCTGGTGGTGCCGTTGGTACTGGTGCTAGCTCTTGCACTGGTTTACTCGAATTTTGCAGAGCATGCCGGCGTCGCAGGTGCGCTGCGCGGCATGGGTGCGGTGGCTTCAGGCCTGATTCTGGCCACTGGCATCAAGCTCATCAGCGCTCTCAAGACCAATGTGCTGGGCTGGCGCTGGTGCGCCGTATTGGGTCTGTCTTGCCTGGTTGGCATCGTCGTGATCCGGCTGCCGCTGGCTTACGTTTTGTTTGGGCTTGGTGGCCTGGCATTTACCCTCGCCTACCAGAGACTGAAGCCATGAGCCAGACACTGAACTTTGGTGTGACTGAGTGGTTGCAGTTTTTTGTGCACTATCTGTCACTGTCGCTTTTGGCTATTGGCGGCGCGATTGCCATGATTCCGGACATGCACCGTTTTCTGGTCGACCAAAACCTCTGGTTGACGGACGCCCAGTTCAATGCATCGGTGGCCATTGCGCAAGCAGCACCTGGACCGAACGTTCTGTTCATCGCGCTGATGGGCTGGAATGTTGGCATGAACGCAGGTGGCGTTCTGTACGGATTGCTGGGCATCACGTTGGCCATGGCCGGGATGTTAATTCCCAGCTCGGTGCTGACCTACAACGCTACCCAATGGGGCCACCGAAATCGTAACTTGCGAGGTGTCCGCGCTTTCAAGCAGGGCTTGGCACCCATTGTGGTGGCGATGCTGATTGCCACCGGATTGATTCTCGCCAGCGCTAGCGGTAAATCTCTTGAGCACTGGCCTCTGTGGTTGCTGGCCTCTGTCAGCGCTGTGATCTGCTGGCGCACCCGGCTGCACATTTTGTGGCTGCTGGGTGCGGGTGCGCTGCTGGGCTGGTTCGGCTGGATTTGAGGCTTCAGCGCCGCTGGCGCAGCGCTTCGTAGAGGCAGACGCCGCTGGCCACTGAGACATTCAGGCTTTCAACCGCGCCGTGCATTGGAATGCTGACGAGTTCGTCGCAGGTCTTGCGGGTGAGTTGGCGCATGCCCTCGCCTTCGGCCCCCAGCACCAAAGCCACCGGACCTTTGAGATCAACGTCATAAATTGTTTTGGGCGCATCGTCGCTGGTGCCAATGCACCAGATGTTGCGCTCTTTGAGCTCGCCCAAAGTTCGCGCCAAGTTCGTCACCATGAAGTAGGGCATGGTTTCGGCGGCGCCACTGGCGACCTTAGACACCGTGGCATTGATGCCGGCGGCATGGTCTTTGGGGGCGATCACAGCGTGTGCGCCAGCACCGTCAGCCACGCGCAAACAGGCGCCGAGGTTGTGTGGATCAGTCACACCGTCGAGCACCAAGATCAACGGCGACGCCACGCCACTGGCTTCGAGTTGTTCCAACAATTCGTCAAGCGAGGTGATCACAGCCAAGGCATTGACACGGCCAACCACGCCCTGATGGCCATGGCTACCGGCCATTTTGGCCAGCCGCACGCCGTCGGATTCGATCAGCCGGATGCCCGCCTCGCGGGCCCGGTCGGTGAACTGACGCATGCGCGCATCGCGGCGGGAGACATCATAAAAAACTTCGATGACCGATTGCGGCGCGGTTTTGATGCGCACACCAAGGGCATGAAAGCCAAAAAGAATTTTAGGGGGAGAGGACATGCCTAATTATCACCGGGACTTTCGCGCTTTCGTCAATGGCTTGGTGTCACCACCTGCCCAGCCTCGATCGTGATCTTGCGCTGACACTGCGCCGCAATGGACTGGTCATGTGTGACCAGCACCAGCGTGGTTCCCAGTTCTTGGTTGAGTTCGAACATCAGCTTCATGACGGTCTCGCCGGTGGCGAAGTCCAAGCTGCCGGTCGGTTCATCGGCCAACAACACGGCGGGTTGCACCACGAAAGCACGGGCCAGCGCCACGCGCTGTTGCTCACCACCTGACAGCACCTTGGGGTAGTGTCCGAGTCGCTGACCGAGCCCAACCCGGCCGAGCATCTCGGTGGCCATCGCCCGGGCACCGCGCGTGCCGGACAGCTCCAGCGGCAGCATGACATTTTCGAGGGCCGTGAGGTTGGCCATCAGCTGAAAACTCTGAAACACAAAGCCGACTTTTTGCGCACGCAAGGCAGCGCGATCGTCTTCGCTGATGGCAAAAATATCCTGACCGGCCAGCCGTACCGTGCCCTGGGTAGGCGTATCAAGTCCGGCGATGATCGACAGCAAGGTACTTTTGCCAGACCCCGAAGCACCGACGATGGCGGCAGTCTCCCTGGCTGCCAAGGAGAAATTGATATCACGCAAAATGGTCAGAGTACCCGTCGAGTCGGTGACCGATTTGAAAATATGCTCGACGGCGATAATGGCAACCGATGCGGCCTCGGGACGCTCAACAGGATTCTTTTCGGACATGACAGCCTTTTCAATCAACACAACGCTCAACAATCTTCGCGCACGCAGTGACTTTAACAAGTGCGGCTCTTCAGCCACGGTTGCGCCGGCAAAGCCTTTCCAAACGTGCGGAATGTCATGTGCTCGCCGCGCCTTGCTTTCTCTCGGATTACTGGTCTTGCTCGCCTTGCCCATGCTGGGTCAGGCGCAGCCCACAACCAATGCCAGCGAAACGGCCCGCGGTGGTGCAGACACGGTACTGGTGGTCGGCGACTCCCTGAGCGCTGAATATGGCCTCAAGCGCGGCAGTGGCTGGGTCGCCTTACTGCAAGCCAAGCTGCAGGCTGAGAAGCCTGCAGTAAGCGTCATCAACGCCAGCATCAGCGGTGACACCACGGCCGGTGGCCGTGCGCGCTTGGCAGCATTGCTGAGCCAGCACAAACCAAGCATCGTGATCATAGAGCTGGGGGCCAACGACGCCCTGCGCGGCTTGGCGCTAGATGCCACCCAACAGAACCTGCTGGCCATGGCGCGTGCCGCACAAAAAGCCCATGCCCGCGTGTTGCTGGTCGGCATGCAAGTGCCGCCCAATTACGGCAGCGCTTACAGCGAGACATTTGCCGGGCTGTTCCCGCAAGTCGCCAAGACCACCCGCTCAGGGCTGGTGCCTTTTTTACTGGCCAACGTGGCGGACATCGCTGACACCAGCGCGCTTTTTCAGCGCGACCGGATTCACCCCAATGAAACCGCACACCCGATCATCTTGGCCAACGTCTGGCCTGAACTGAGAAAGCTTTTCAAGTGAGCGTGCAACTGATCCCCGGCACTGAGGCATTGACCCGCTTGAGCAGCTTTTCTGCCGTCATCGATGCTCGCAGCGAAAGCGAGTACGCCGAAGACCATCTGCCGGGCGCCGTCAACTGGCCAAGCTTGAACGATGCTGAGCGCAAGATCGTCGGCACGCAGTACAAGCAGATCAACGCCTTTGAAGCCAAAAAACAAGGCGCGGCCATGGTCGCGCGCAATGTCGCCGGGCACATTGAACGCGAACTGCTCGACAAACCGAAAGAATGGCTACCACTGGTGTATTGCTGGCGCGGCGGCAAACGCAGCGGCTCGCTGGCGCTCATTCTCGACCAAATTGGTTTCAAAGTATCCTTGGTCGAAGGCGGCTACAAGGCCTTTCGGGCTGCTTTGGTGGCAGACCTGCCGCAGCTGTCGGCGCGCTTTCACTATGAGGTGGTGTGCGGCACCACGGGATCGGGCAAGACCCGATTTTTGCAAGCGCTGGCAGAACAAGGTGCTCAAGTCCTTGACTTAGAAGCGCTGGCCAATCACCGCAGCTCGGTGCTGGGATTGATCCCCGGCCAAGCGCAACCGACACAAAAAGCCTTCGACACCCGCATCTGGACGGCGCTGCAAGCTTTTGATCCAGCCAGGCCGGTGTACATCGAAAGCGAGAGCAAAAAAGTGGGCAATGTGGTGGTGCCAGAGAGCCTGATGGCCATCATGCGCAGCAGCCCTTGTTTGCACCTTTATTTGAACGAAGAAGAGCGCGTCAAGCTACTGCTGCAAGACTACGATTTTTTTGTGCGCGACATTGAGTTTTTCTGCGACCGCTTGGGGGCCCTGACTGAAGCGCGCGGTAAAGCGGTGGTGTCTGACTGGCAAGTCCGCGCCCGCAGTGGTGACGTGGCCAGCGTGGTGCGAGAACTCCTGACCCAGCATTACGACCCGGTTTACTTGCAATCGATGCAGCGCAACTTTGAACAATACGGTTCAGCCAAACAACTCAGGCCAACTGACCACAGCGTGAAGTCCATGCAAGCCTTGGCCAGCACCTTACTGGCCGCGTAAACGTCAACCCGACTGAGCGAGCGAACGAAAAAAAACTGCAGAGGCTGTGAAGCCCTTGCAGTTTTTTTTTGAAGAACTAGCGTTAAAGAAGCGTTGTCTTGGTTTTGAGCTCAGCTTGGCGTGCCGGCCGGTGGCGTTTCTGGTGCGCCTTCAACGCTGCCCTCATCGCCGTCCTCGTCACCGTCCTCAGGCTTGCCTTCAGCTTTACGCTTCAGCTTGTCTTCTTTTTTGCGTTTTTTAGCGAGTTCTTTCTGGCGCTTTTCGTAAGAATAATTGGGTGTTGCCACAGACTGCTTCTTTCATGATGAATACCCTGTACTGTACTGCATCACGCAGCGATCTTTGCAAGCGCTTGTGTCAGGTCAGCCTGCAGGTCAGAAGCAGACTCCAGCCCGACCGAAAAACGCACCAGTCCGCCTGGGTAAGGCCACGCTTGCTGACGCATGCTTTGAATGTCGTAAGGCACGCACAGGCTCATCGGCCCGGCCCAGCTGTAACCTAGCTTGAAGAGTTGCAGACTGTCGCAAAACAGATCAACTTGCGCTTGTTTGATGTCGGGTTTAAAAATAACGCTAAACAAGCAGGCCGCACCCGTGCAGTCGCGTAGCCAAGTAGCGTGACCCGGTGATCCAGGCAAAGCCGGGTGGCGCACTTCCGCGACTGCGGATTGCCCCTTCATCCACAAAGACAGCGCTCGGGTAGATGCGTCCTGTGCGCGGTAGCGCAGCGTCATGCTGGCCAGTCCGCGCAGCACCGCTTCGACGTCGTTGCCGGCCACACCGTAGCCCACGCGCATGTTGCAAAAGTGCACCTGATGATGCAAGGCCTCGTCTTGCGTGACCACTGATCCCATCAAGACATCGGCACCGCCACTGGGGTATTTGGTCAAGGCTTGCACCGAGACATCGACACCCAAGGCAAAAGCGTTGAAAGCCAAGCCAGCACCCCAAGTGTTGTCGAGAACGCTGACGATGCCTTTCGGATTCGCCAACGCATGTGACTTGATGACAGCGATCAACGCTGGCAGATCTGGGAATTCAAGGGTGATGGACCCTGGCGCTTCGAGCCAGACCAGACGCGTCTTAGCACTGATTTTTTGGCGCAAATCGTCGGGATCCATCGGGTCGTAATAGCGATGGCTGATACCCCAAGCCTGCATCTCGTGCTCAGCCAGCGTCTTATTCGGGCCGTAGGCGTTATCCGGGATCAGTAACTCGTCACCGGCTTGCAAGAAAGCCATGTTGACCAGAGCCACGGCGGCTAGCCCGCTGGGCACCAAGGTGCAAAAACGCCCGCCCTCAAGCGTGGCGATGCGCTCTTCAAGGGTGAAGGTGGTTGGCGTGCCGTGCAGCCCGTAGGTGTAGCCGTTTTTGTGTTTCCAGTCGCGCTGGCGGAGAGCCGCGACGCTGGAAAAAGTCACGGTCGATGCGCGGTGCACCGGCACGTTGACGCCGGAAAAGCCTGACGGCGCCCGATAAGGATGATGGATCAGCTGAGTAGAAAGGTCTTGCATGCTTGCATGTTACAGACCTTGTCGCACTTGGCGCTCTCTCAGTCGCTCAGATTTTCCATTTCTCCAGCAACTGCGACGGACGCAAGGCATCGTAGCTTTCAAAGGGCTGATGAATCCACGGGTTGGTCGGCAAAGCCTCGACCGAATAATCAGGCTGAAAAGTCGACACGCCTTTGGTCCAGATCACTGCGCTGCGCAGTTCAGTGATGGGTTTGTAGTTGTTGCGCAACTGATGAATCACCGCGTTCAGCGTGTGGCCAGTGTCGGCCAGGTCGTCGACCAGCAAGACCTTGCCGGCGATCTCGCCCTTGGGCGTGGTGATAAAACGCGCGATGTCCAGATTACCCTGGACCGTGCCCGAATCAGCACGGTAAGAGCTGGTCGACATGATGGCCAGCGGCTTGTCGAAAATACGCGAGAGGATGTCGCCGGGGCGCATGCCGCCGCGCGCCAGACACAAGATGGTGTCGAACTGCCAATCCGATTGGTGAATTTTGATCGCCAATTTTTCGATCAGATTGTGGTATTCGTCGTAACTCACATACAGGTGTTTGCCATCTTCAGTCAACATGAGGAACTTCCAATCAAAAGAGCAGTTTCGAGAGTTTCACAGGAGGTCTGACATCAAGCCGCATACGGGTTGCGCAGCAAGATCGTGTGATCGCGGTCTGGGCTGGTCGAGACCATGTGAATCGGCACCCCAGTGACTTCTTCAATGCGCTGCAAATAGCGTTGTGCGGCGGCTGGCAAGGCAGCGTAATCCGTCACACCCACCGTGCTTTGAGTCCAGCCTGGCAGGTCTTCGTAGATCGGTTTGCAGCGCGCGATCTCTTCTGCACCCATCGGCAAAATGTCGGTGATGGCGCCGTCGAGTTCGTAGCCAGTACAGAGCTTCAGCGTCTCAATGCCGTCCAGCACATCGAGCTTGGTGATGCACAGACCTGACAGGCCGTTGACCTGCGCCGATCGCTTCAGCAACGCTGCGTCAAACCAGCCGCAGCGGCGATAGCGACCTGTTACGACGCCGCGCTCAGCGCCAACGGTGCTCATGTGATAACCGGGTGTGCCAGGCGTTTGCCAGTCAAGTTCGGTCGGGAAAGGTCCACCACCCACACGCGTGCAATAGGCCTTGGTGATGCCCAAAATATAGTGCAGCATGCCCGGGCCAACACCCGCACCAGCTGCCGCATTACCAGCCACGCAATTGCTGGAGGTGACATACGGGTAGGTGCCGTGATCAACATCCAGCAGCGTGCCCTGCGCGCCTTCAAACAAGAGGTTCGCGCCGGCTTTGTGCGCATCGTTCAACTCCCGCGAGACGTCGGCCATCATCGGTCGAATCGCATCAGCGTGGTTCATCGCTTCGGCATAGCAAGCGTCAAAATCGACGGCGGGAGCGTTCAAGAAAGTGGTCAGAACATGGTTGTGCAAGGTCAGCAGATCACGCAACTTGGCGGCAAAACGCTCGGGATATTTAAGGTCTTGTACACGCAGGGCGCGGCGAGCGATCTTGTCTTCGTAAGCTGGGCCAATGCCTTTGCCAGTCGTGCCAATCTTCTCGCTACCGCCTTGCTCGCGAAGGGCCTCACGCGCGGCATCCAGCGCCGCATGAAAAGGCAAGATCAAAGGGCAGGCTTCGCTAACACGCAAGCGCGTGCGCACTTCGACGCCAACCGCTTCAAGCTGGCTTATTTCCTTGAACAAATGCGCCGTGGACAAGACCACACCGTTGCCGATGTAGCACTTGACGCCAGGCCGCATGATGCCGCTGGGGATCAGGTTCAGCGCGGTCTTAACGCCATTGATCACCAGCGTGTGACCGGCGTTATGACCGCCCTGAAAGCGCACTACGCCCTGAGCGGACTCGGTCAGCCAGTCGACCAGTTTGCCTTTGCCCTCGTCGCCCCATTGGGTGCCAACGACCACGACGTTGCGTCCCGCCACAGCGGTTTGTTTGTTTGTCATACTTGATACTTGCTAAAAAAAGGGTTGCAGAATGCGGCTGTTGGGACTCAAACGAGCGTCTTGTTCAGCGGCTGAACGATCCACTGACCAGCCACGTGAGCCAGTTCGCGATCGCAATCGAATTCATTGACTTCATGCTCATGCCCAGGCAACACACAAACGACGGTTTCACCACCTGCACGGAGCGCTGCAATGGCTTGACGCAGCGTCGCCTCAACGCCCCAAGGCGCACAAACAGCGGCCCGTAAAGGCCGTGGTGCCAACACACTGACGAGCTCTTTCAAGTCAAGGCTGAAACCAGCGGCCGGACGCCTGCGTCCAAAAATAGCGCCGACTTCGTCGTAGCGGCCACCGCGGGCGAGCTCAGCGCCGTGCCCGTAAATGGCAAAGCGCGTGCCGCTGTAATAGGCGTAGCCGCGCAGGTCAGCCAAGTCAAAACCAACTTTGACAGCACCACCAAAATTGGCGACATGCGAGGCTAACCAGCGCATGTCTTGCAATGCAGCGACTGCAGCCGGAACCGCCTTGAAAGCTTTTTCAGCTTCGGCCAATACTTTCGCGTCGCCGTAGAGTTGCAGCAAGGCTTTGAGACCTTCGGCAGATGCCTGCGAAATACTCGGTTGTGAGGCCAGCAAACTGGCCAACTCGCTGGCGTCTTTGGCGGCCAAAGCAGCATGCAATTGCGCCAACGTTCCCGAGCTGATCGTTGCACCGGCCAGCAAGCCGTTGACAACCCGAACGTCGGCCATGTCGACCGACAGCGAACCGACACCTGCAGCGGTCAAACCTTCGAGGGCCAGCAACTGGATTTCAAGGTCGGCTTCAAGACCGGCGTGGCCAAAAATTTCAGCGCCCAACTGCAAGGGTTCACGGGTCGCATGAGGACGTTCAGCACGTGTGTGCAAGACCGGGCCGCAGTAGCAAAGTCGGGCCACGCCGCTGCGGTTCAGCAGATGCGCGTCAATGCGGGCGACTTGCGGTGTGGTGTCGGCGCGCAAACCTAAGGTGCGTCCAGACAACTGGTCAACCAGTTTGAAGGTCTGCAGATCGAGGGCTTCACCGGTACCTGTGAGCAAAGACTCGAGGTGTTCGAGTAGCGGCGGCATGACCAGCTCGTAGCCGTAGCGGCGAGCTGTGTCTAGAAAAAGACGTCGGAGTTCTTCAATGTGACGCGCCTCTGAGGGGAGGACGTCGGCAATTTGATCCGGCAATTGCCAAGATGACGACCAAGCGGGCATGCGTATTTAGGATGAGCTGTAAAAGCATGATTTTACCGGTGCTTCGTGCCGGTTTGGAATCTGCGCACTGGAAAAGCTGCTTGAGCAGCAATTCCGCAGGCATTTGGAGCTAAAGCAAGCGCTTAAGAGGTTGCGCCTTGGCCTTATCTTTTGGGTGCGGACCCGACGCCTGGACTGCGCATAGCCTTGAAAAAGTCAGACGATGGGTCAATGACCATGACGTCACTCTTTTTGTCGAAGCTGGTCCGGTAGGCGTCCAAGCTGCGATAAAACTGGGCAAACTGCGGATCTCGACCGAAGGACTCGCTGTAAATACCGGTCGCTTGGGCGTCGCCCTCACCCTTGACCTTCTGGGCTTCGCGGTAGGCATTGGCGACGGTGACGGCAACTTGACGGTCCGCATCAGCGCGTATTTTTTCGCCTTCTGCAGCACCAGTAGATCGCAACTCGTTGGCGACCCGCTTACGCTCAGCCTCCATACGGCGATAGACCGACTCGGTGATGGACTCGACATAGTCGACACGGGTAATACGGACGTCATTGACATCAATGCCCCAAGGCTGTGCGCCACGGACGACCTTCAGCACTTCTGACTTCACGTCGGCCATCAAGGTGTCACGCTCTGACGAGAGTAGTTCTTTAACCGTGCGCTTGTTGATAGCTTCTTGGAAGGCGTTACGCACAACACGGTTCAACTGATTGGCGCCCGCACGCTCATCAAGACCAACGTTACGGATGTATTCAGAAGGTTGCGTGATGCGCCATTTGACATACCAGTCAATGATCACGCGCTGCTTTTCAGCCGTCAACATCGGTTCAGCGTCTGTGCTGTTCAGTGTCAGCAAACGCCGGTCGATATAAGAGACATTTTGAAATGGCGGCGGCAGTTTAAAGTTAAGGCCCGGTTCAAGAATGACCTCCTTGATTTGACCCAAGGCGTAGACCACGCCGAACTGCCGCTGGTCAACGACAAACAACATGGAACTGGCCAAAGCCAGAACGACCAGCAATGAAGATGCAATAAATCCAACTCTATTCACGATAATTCCTTAGCGAGTACGTGACGTTTCACGGGCGCGTGTCTCAGCGTTCGATGGCACCGGGTTCGTCGGCGGCAGCGCAGCTGCATTTGAAGACTCTGACCCTGTTTTAGGCGTGACGCCCTGCCCAGCAGCCTGCATCAACTTGTCAAGCGGCAAGTACAGCAAGTTTGAGCCCTGCTTTGAATCAACCAGCACTTTGGTCACATTGGTGTAGACCTGCTGCATGGTGTCTGTGTACATGCGGTCGCGGGTGACTTGAGGCGCTTTTTGGTATTCAGTCAGCACTGAGCGAAAACGCTGCGCATCACCTTGAGACTGAGCTACAACCCGGGCCTTGTAGGCTTCTGACTCTTCTTTCAAGCGCGAAGCCGAACCGGTCGCGCGGGGAATGACGTCATTGGCGTAGGCTTCAGCTTCATTCTTGGCTCGTTCACGCTCCTGACCAGCCCTGAGGACATCGTCAAACGCGGCTTGCACCTGCTCCGGCGGACGTACACCACTTTGCTGCAAGTTGATGGCCACCACTTCAACACCCACCTTGTATCGGTCCAAGATGGACTGCATCAAGATGCGCACCCGAGGTCCAATTTGGTCACGTTCCTCAGCCAGCGCTGAGTCCATGCGCATCTTGCCGACCACTTCGCGGACTGCTGTTTCGGCCGCTTGCACCACAGTGGCGGCGGGGTCGCGTGTCTCGAAAAGGAAAGCTCGCGCGTCGCTTAAACGGTATTGCACGGCGAACTTGATCTCGACAATATTCTCGTCTTCGGTCAACATGGCAGACTCACGTAAGCCGGTCGCTTTGATAATGTTGTCTCGGCCAACATCGACCGAGCGTATCTGCGAAACAACCACCACTTCGTGACGTTGCACCGGGTACGGCAAACGCCAATTAAAGCCGGCGCCGACTGTTGAGTTGTATTTCCCGAACTGCGTGATGACGGCCTGCTGGCCCTCTTGCACGATAAAGAACCCAGTGCCGAGCCAAATCAACACAGCGACGGCGCCGATCAGACCAACGCCAACACCGGCGGCCTTCATGTCAGGCTGAAAACCGCCTGGACCACCAGAATTACCACCGCCTCCTGAGCCGCCTTGAGGGCGGTTTGCAGCACCTTTGTTACCACCAAAAATCCCACCTAGCTTGCGGTTGAATTCCCGCCACAACTCGTCCAGATCAGGGGGGCCTTGGTTCGCACCTTGTGGCTTTGGGCGCTGTGGCGGATTGACAGGTGCCGCATCATCCTGACCCGCAGTCGGTTTGGATTCATCAGACGATGCGGGCGTCTTGTCATCGTCACGACCCCAACGTGGATCGTTCAAATTAAACATGCCTAGCGCGCGCTGCTTCAGCCGTCCGGGCAAGGCCGTTACCGTCTGCAATACAGGGTTCAGATTCATGGGGCAAATTCTCTTGTTTTGGATAACTCTGACATTGTGCCTAATCAGGCAACAGACTCATCGACATGGGGACTCTCGTCTGCAGGCAAGATACCAGCGTGTCGGGAAAGCACTTGCCGCAGCAATGGCAGCCCATCACCGGTCTTGGCACTCACAAAAACTCTCTCAAGGGGTCTGGGGGTCTCGGAGACCGGATCATTGATCTCGAACTTGTCGCTCATCTGAAGGGGCCAACGGTCTTTTTCAATGGCGTCCAGCTTGTTGAAGACCAAGAGTTGAGGAACTTGGTCTGCACCGATTTCAGCCAGCACACGCTGAACTTGTTCGATTTGCTCTAGGTGGTCAGGGTTGGAACCATCGACCACATGCAAAAGCAAATCGGCCTCAGCAGCTTCTAGCAGCGTGGCTTGAAAAGCATCAATCAAACCATGCGGCAAGTCGCGAATAAAGCCCACGGTGTCAGAAAGCGAGACCGAGCGTGCAGCATCACCCAAGTACAGCTGACGTGTGGTGGTGTCAAGCGTGGCAAAAAGCTGGTCGGCCGTGTAGGCACGTGCTTTGACGAGCGCATTAAAGAGCGTCGTTTTGCCCGCATTGGTGTAGCCGACCAATGAAATCGTGAACGAGTTGCGCCGGTCGCGCTGCTTGCGCTGCGTTTGCCGTTGGCGTTTGACCTTGGTCAAACGCTCTTTGGTGCGCTTGATCGATTCACTGATCATGCGTTTGTCGAGTTCGATTTGCTTTTCGCCAGGACCGCCGCGCACACCGGCACCGCCGGTTTGACGCTCGAGGTGAGACCAACGCCGCACCAGCCGAGTCGACAAATATTGCAGCTTAGCAAGTTCGACCTGCAGCTTGCCCTCGTGGCTGCGCGCACGTTGGGCAAAAATCTCAAGGATCAACAGCGTCCTGTCATTGACAGGCATGTCGAGGGTGCGTTCGAGGTTTCGCTGCTGAGCCGGGCTGAGCGATTGATCAAACAAGATTTCAGTGGCGCCGTATTCAAGGGCCGTCATCTTGATTTCTTCTGCCTTGCCTGTGCCAACAAACAGCGCTGCATCAGGCGCTTTTCGTTTGCACGTCATCCGCGCAACTGGCACCATGCCGGCGGTTTCTGCCAGAAGACCAAGCTCTTCAAGCTTGTCATCAAAGTTGGTGTGACCAAAATCCACCCCAACAAGCAGGACGGAGGTTGACGCGGCGGGACGGGTGTCCACCGAGCTCAGCTTGCTGGGCCCTCTTCGGATTCGGCCGTCGCGAAATTGACGGCACGTCCGGGGACGATGGTTGAAATAGCGTGTTTATAGACCATCTGCGTGACGGTGTTGCGGAGCAACACGACGTACTGGTCAAAAGATTCAATCTGGCCTTGCAACTTGATACCGTTGACAAGGTAAATCGACACTGGCACATGCTCACGGCGCAGGGTGTTGAGGAAAGGGTCCTGCAAGAGCTGACCTTTGTTGTTGTTATTGCTCACGATATTCTCCGTGTTGTAGAGTAATTGTTTAAGACTCTTTACCTTACCACAGCACTACAGGGAAAACCTGTAGTCCTAGTCCGAATCTTTGTCGGTGAAGGGGTTTGTTGAAGTTTTCATTTGAATCCGCATCGGCGTGCCAACCAGGTCGAACTCTTTGCGGAAACGCCCTTCCAGATAGCGCTTATAAGACTCACTGACATGCTCCAAAGAGTTGCCATGAATGATGATGATGGGTGGGTTCATGCCGCCTTGGTGCGCGTAGCGCATCTTCGGGCGAAACATACCGGAACGCTGCGGTTGCTGAAACTGAACCGCCTCCAACAACAAGCGCGTGAGCACCGGTGTGGACATCTTGCGGTTGGCCGACGCATGCGCCTGGATGATGGACTTCCAGACCGGTGCAAGACCTTGGCGCTTGATCGCCGAAATACGGTGAATCGCGGCAAACTTGAGAAACCCTAGACGCGTTTCAATCGAGCGCTCCAGCGTTTCGCGCTGATAGCTGTCGACAGCATCCCATTTATTGATGGCTAAGACCACGGCACGCCCAGACTCCAAGATGTAGCCGGCGATGTGTGCGTCTTGATCTGTCACGCCTTGCGTGGCGTCGAGCAACAACAGCGCAACATTTGAATTCTCAATGGCCTGCAAAGTCTTGACGACGGAGAACTTTTCGATCGCCTCAAAGACTTTCCCCCTGCGGCGCAAACCTGCCGTGTCGATCAACTCGAACTTTTGACCGGCACGCTCAAAAGGCACCGAAATCGCATCGCGCGTGGTGCCCGGCATGTCAAAAGCCACCAAACGCTCTTCACCCAACCAGGTGTTGATCAGCGTTGATTTACCAACGTTGGGGCGACCAGCAACCGCCAGTTTGATGACGGTCGGGTCTTCAGGTTCAGCATTCTCATCCGAGTCTGGCAGTTTGAGCGGCTCCAGCGCCATGTCAATCAACATCCGCATGCCTTGGCCGTGTGATGCCGAGACCGCCAGCACTTCGCCCAAGCCCAACTCAAAGAACTCGGACAGCTGCACACCGCCCTCTTGCATGCCTTCGGCTTTGTTGGCTGCCAGCAGCGTGGGGATGCCCAGCTTGCGCAGGTATTTGGCGATGTCGTAGTCTTGCGCATTCAGACCAGCACGGGCATCAACCACGAAGATGACAACGTCCGCTTCAGCCACCGCTTGACGCGTTTGCTTGGCCATTTCTTTGTAAATACCGGAAGCCGCATCAGGCTCAAAACCACCGGTGTCGATAACGATGTATTCCTGCGAACCCAATTGGCCATTGCCATAGTGACGGTCTCGTGTGAGGCCGGCAAAGTCGGCCACAATCGCATCCCGCGATTTGGTCAGGCGGTTAAAAATCGTCGATTTGCCCACATTCGGGCGGCCCACCAGGGCGATTACAGGTTTCATCAAAATCTTAAAACGGGCTCTGACTAAGAGCTTTTTTATTGGGGCTGAAAGCCGAAAATAGTGCCATTGCGGGTGACCACCACCAGCGTCTCGCCGATCAAGGTTGGCGTTGCGACGATTGCTGAGCCGTCAGTCGTCAGGCGGTTCATCAAGGTACCGTCTTCGCGGGACAATAAATGCACAAAACCGGATGCATCACCGATGGCGATCGAACGTCCCACGACACGTGGCGCCGTCAAACCACGAAAGCGCAATTGCTCGCTGCTCCAACCGCTCTCGCCGTCCGCCCGTTTCCAGGTGACAACCTTGCCGTCAGACTCAACCGCAAAGACCAGGCGCTCGTCGCCATCTAGGCCGACGCTGCCATCACCAGACTTGGTCCACTGCAAGACGCCACGCTCGGCATTCACGCAGCCGACGCTGGCTTGAAAGGCACGCACGCAGACCACATCGTTCAGACGGCTGACTGGACCGACCAAGTCGACCAAACGTTCGACATCATTGATACCGCGCGGCGAGGCAATGGGTACTTCCCAACGAATACCACCATTGGCAGGGTTCAAACCGGTCAGGCGACCCGCCAGTCCTGCCACCAAGGTATCTCCAACGGCCAGCAAAACGCCCGATTGCCGCAGCACCAGTGGCTCGTTCGGACGCTGCTGCATCCAGAGCTTGCGACCACTGTTGCCATCAAAGGCGTGAATCGCACGGTCTGCAGTCAACAAAAAGATGCGCCCACCTGCGACTAACGGAGCCGTGTACGCTTGCGCAGATAACTTCTCGCGCCATATTTCACGGCCTTCGACAACAGCGACCAATTCATTGTTTTGCGTGACGACCGCTGCAATTCGACCATCGCTACCAACACCAGCAGCCAACGGGGTAGCAAGACTCAAGCGCCACATGTCACGTCCCGTGCGGGTATCAAGCGCGGCAACCACACCATCGCTCGAAGCTGCAAACAATGTACTACCCGAGACACTGAGCGTCATTGGAAAATTGACAGCCCCAAGACGTGCGCTCCAGACTTGCTTAACAGACACGACCGGCAGAATTGTTTGGAGTTCGGCTGGCTTGGGTTTGTTGGCCCCACCAGAGCAAGCTGCCAACAAGGCCAAGGTCAAACAGGCAACGGACAGGCGCCAGCTGCTGCTGCGTTCAAAGATCGAGGTTCTGGAGAAGAACGACAAGTTAATCAGTTTCATTTTTGGGACTCGCTGATCGGCGCAACTTTGGTAGCGCCCACGGGGTCGACGCCCAAGGCATTGAGTTTGACTTCGACCAAACGGCGGTATTCTGAGCGCTCGTCAAACTCTTTGTAGGCGGTCTGATATTGAGCCTTGGCCTCTGCCTTTTTACCCTGCGCCGCCAGAATATCACCGCGCCGATCAGCCGCCAGCGCGACGAAGGCTTTGGGCATTGAACCGGACACTTGCTGAAGTGCGTCCTCATACGCCTTGGCTTCAATCAAGATGCCAGACAAACGCAATTTGGCAATGCTTTGATAACCCTCGTCAGACGCCTTCGCAGCGACCCAAGCCAACGCCCCCTTAGACGCATCGAGATTGCCTTTGTCGTGATAAACCCGTGCAGCCAACAACGCGGCCTGCTCTGCATACGCAGTGCGGCCGTAGCGCTCTTGCATGTCAGCCAATGATCGATCCAGCTTCGGCATATCGCCGGCGACCGCTGCCCGCTCAACTTCGTCATACATGACGGCAGCTTGCGCGGCTTGGCTGCGCTGCCAGTAGTGGTAGCCATTCCAAGCTGCGATAGAACTGAATATGACGATCAAAGCCCAAGAAATAGCGCTGCCGTAGCGATTCCAGAAATGCTTCAAGTCAGCGAGTTGTTCCTGCTCTTCGAGGTCCAGATGTTTTGCCATGGGTCTTGTTCACGATGCCGAAAGAAAAATGGATTGTAGAGGCCGGGGCTTCTTCAGCCGCGTAGGATCGCCGCCCAAGAGGCCGCTTCGTCTAGTTTGCGCAAGGATTGCTCGGGCGCGGCCTCGGCATCAGCCTTGCTGCCGCGCAAGGGCTTGACCGCCACGCAGCCGCTGGCCAGTTCGGTCTCGCCAAAAATCAGGGCAAAACGCGCGCCACTGGCGTCGGCTTTTTTGAATTGCGACTTCATGCTGCCCATGCCTTCTGTGCCTGAGCCAGCACTGGCGTGCATTTGCACGCTCACGCCTTGCGCACGCAGCGCTTGCAAGGTCTGCAACACCACCGGCACCGAGGCAGCGTCAGGGACGATCGCATAAGCGTCAGGCACCAAGGCCGGCACGCTTTGACCGGTCTCGCGGACCAACTCCAGCACGCGCTCAACACCCAGCGCCCAGCCCACGGCCGGCGCTGGTTTGCCACCGATCTGCTCAATCAAATAGTCATAACGGCCGCCCGCGCACAAAGTGCCTTGTGCGCCCAGTTGGTCGGTGACGAACTCGAACACGGTGAGGTTGTAATAGTCGAGCCCACGCACCAACCGGTGGTTCAGCGTCCACGGCACCCCATTGGCGTCAAGGATGGCTTTGAGCGCATCAAAGTGGGCCAGAGACGCCGTACCCAAAAAGTCAATCAGGCGCGGAGCGCTCTCGACCACGGCTTTCATGGCCGGGTTTTTAGTGTCCAAAATACGCAACGGATTGCTGTGCAGGCGACGGCGTGCGTCTTCGTCGAGCATGTCAGCGTGCTGCTCAAAGTGAGCGATCAGCTGCGTCCGGTGCAGCGCCCGCTCGTCTGGCTGACCTAGACTGTTGATCTCCAGCCGCCAATCGATGATGCCGATGTCTTTCCACAAAGCCGCAGCCAGCAAGATCAGTTCGGCATCAACTTCCGGTCCACCAAAGCCCAAGGCCTCGGCGCCGATTTGATGAAACTGACGATAACGGCCGCGCTGCGGACGCTCGCGGCGAAACATCGGGCCCATGTAGTAAAGCCGTTTGCCGCCTTCATACAACAGGTTGTGCTCGGTCACAGCGCGCACCACACTGGCGGTGTTTTCAGGCCGCATGGTCAAAAACGCATGGTCACCGTTTTTGTCAGAGCGGTCTTCAAAAGAATACATTTCCTTTTCGACGATGTCGGTGACCTCGCCAATGCCGCGCACAAAGAGTTGCGTGTGCTCCAAAATCGGCGTGCGAATGTTGCGATAGGCGTAACGCGCCATCAAGTCCCGGACTTTGCCCTCTAACCATTCCCAGCGCGCCGACTCAGGCGGCAATATGTCGTTCATGCCTTTGACGGCAAGCAGTTTTTCAGCCATGTTTTTTTATGCAGCCTCAGTCGTAGCAGTGCTGCGACCGAAGCGATTTTCAATGTAGTTTTCGACAATGACCTGGAACTCTTCGGCGATGCGGTCGCCGCGCAGCGTCATGCGCTTTTCGCCATCAATAAAAACTGGCGCGGCAGGCGCTTCGCCAGAACCCGGCAAACTGATGCCGAGGTCGGCATGCTTGCTCTCGCCAGGGCCATTGACGATACAACCCATGACCGCGACCTTGAGTTTTTCAACGCCCGGGTATTGCTCACGCCAGACCGGCATTTGCCCACGCAGGAAGTCGTCAATCTGCTT
>CANFZL010000011.1 GCA_947451205.1 Comamonadaceae bacterium | reverse complement strand
TTGTCGGAGTGTGGCGCAGTCTGGTAGCGCACCTGGTTTGGGACCAGGGGGTCCAAGGTTCGAATCCTTGTACTCCGACCATTTAATCAACAAAAAAAGCTCACTTTGTGGGCTTTTTTTGTATGTGCTTACAGCGACAGTAAGTATTCAATCCACAGCCCTGTTTAAATGATTAAAAGGCTGCCCGTAGCTCAGTTGGATAGAGCATCAGCCTTCTAAGCTGAGGGTCGGGGGTTCGATCCCCTCCGGGCAGACCAATAGATCATTTCACGCAGTCTCACAACACCTCAAAACCCGCATGCCTAATGGCCTAGCGGGTTTTTTGTTGCCTCAAGCGGTTTCACCGGCTACCATGACATACCAGCAAATCGACGGTACTTTTGTTGGTACTTGTGGAAATCAACAAATGAGATACCAGCAAAAGGGACGCTATGGCTCTGACCGACACCTTCGTTAAGAACATCAAGCCCACGGCGGCGGCTTCAGGGGACAAGCATTCCGACGGGCTTGGGCTGTACCTGCACGTAAAGCAAGCCGGGAAGTACTGGCGTTTAGGTTATCGCTTTGACGGTAAGCAAAAACTGCTCGCCTTAGGCGTGTACCCAGCGGTATCACTGGCCAAGGCCAGGTCCAGGCGCGAGAAGGCGCGTGAACTGCTGGCAGACGGCATTGATCCCGGCGCAGCCAAACGCGAGGAAAGGCAAGCCACGGCGACGGCGGCGGCAAACACCTTTGAACTGGTGGCGCGAGAGTTTCTTGAAACCAAGACAGAGGCATGGACGCCAAAATATGCTGCCAAGTGGCTGCGCGGCATGGAGAAAGATCTGTTTCCTTACATCGGCAAATTGCCCACGGCTACCGTCACACCGCCGATGCTGCTGAATGCACTGCGCAAGTGCGAGAAGCGCGGCGCTATTGAATCAGCGCACACACTGCGCCAAACGGCTGGACAGGTGTTTCGGTACGGCATCCAAACCGGGCGATGTGATCGAAACCCGGCGCTGGATCTGCAAGGCGCGTTAAAACCCGTCACCACCAAGCACATGGCGGCATTGCTGGAGCCTCTTAAAGTCGGTGACTTGCTGAGGGCCATTGACGGCTATTCAAGCCCACTCACACGCGCTGCCCTGGCACTATCGGCACTGCTTTTCCAACGGCCGGCAAATATTCGGTCAATGGAATGGGCATGGATTGATTTCGACAACGCCATGTTGACCATTCCGTCGCAGGACATGAAGCGACGGATTGAGCAAAAGCTGAACGGCCGTCCACACTTCGTGCCGCTAGCACCTCAAGCGGTGGCGTTTTTGAAAGAGCTTGTGCCAATTTCTGGGCATGGTCGCTACGTGTTCCCCAGCATCCGCACCAGCCAAAGGCCTATGAGTGACAACACCGTCAATGCAGCTTTACGGCGCATGGGGTTTGAAAAAGACGAAATGAGCGCGCACGGTTTCAGGGCAACGGCGCGCACGCTGATGATCGAGCGCATCAAAGGGATCTCTGCTGACGTGATCGAGGCGCAACTAGCCCACGGCAAGTCGGGGCCTTTGGGCAGTGCCTATGACAGAGCCGAGTTCATGGAGCAGCGGCGTGTGATGATGACGGTGTGGGCCGACTACCTGGACAAGCTGCGCATTGGTGCCGAGGTAATCCTGCTCAGGGCCGTGGTGCGATAAATTAGTTTCACCACGCCTAGCCTACGGCTAACCCCTATGGCAAAAACGATTTCCACCTGGATCGCCGGCGCTGATTCTTCATCAGGACTTTGGGCGGGCGATATGAAACTCGATTTATCGAAACGAAGACATTACACTTTTCCGGCGTTGGCATCACGACTGGAATGCAGCGTAGATGACCTACGATACTTTGTGCTGGAGGGCGAACTCATTCCAAGTCGTTTTCTAGAAAGTGGCACCTATCTTAAATATCAGATGGAGCCAAATGAAGACTACGAGACAACAGGGCATGTGGTGCCGTATCCGATGCGTGATGCGGACGACCCCAATGATGCTATTCAGCGCGGGTGGCTAAATGGTTTTCACTATTTAGTGTTGCCTAATAGGACAGGTAGCAATCAATGCGAATTTAGTTTTGCAGCAACATTGCCTTCTGGATTCGACCTCGGCGACATCATCTACGAGCTTGTAACATCCATGAGCATTGACGACGTGATGAATACCGGCGTTGTCATGGCTGTTGAATTGGATCGCTTTGAGGCTATGAAATCGGGAAAGGGAACTCCTGCAGGGCTAGAAAAGCCGCTGGGTGATCGTGAGCGCGAGAACCTTTTGAATATCATTGGTGCGCTGTTGGAGTTGATCAAGTCACCAAAGGAAAATCGTGACAGCAATGCAGCTGTCATCAAAGAAATGTTGGCAAATTACTCCGACAAGCCAGGCATAAAGGGACGCACCCTAGAACAAAAATTCGCTGCTGCGACACGCAGTTTGCAATCCCGCTGATACCGCAGGTGCGGCACTGGATACCGCAGTTGCGATGACAATCAGGCTCTGCAAAAGCAAAGTCACCCCCGTTACCACTCACAAAGGACGGGATCATGACACGCAGTATCAACCTCAAAAGCAAGCCCACCATGGCGAGCACCACCAAGCCTACGGCTTTAGTGCGAGCGGCCACCACAGCACCCGATCAAGCGGTATTTGATCGACTGCCAGACAGCGCCTGGCTACGCGAGAAGCAACTGGTGCGCAGCCCCAAAAGCCCGGACAGCGCCATTGCCCCCCTGCCATTTTCTGCACCGACTTTATGGCGCAAAGTGGCGGCTGGCACTTTCCCCAAACCCACCAAATTGAGCGCACGGGTTACAGCCTGGAAGGTCAGCGAAGTTCGTGCTTGGATGACAGCGCAGGCCATGGCGTAAGGAGCAGCACACCATGACCACCAACAACACGCAAAAGGCCGCTGGAGCGACTAACTCCAACGGCCCACACACTGACACCAACGGTGCCGATTTTCGCACTGACGCGGCTATCAATCAAGCCCAGGACGGCATCACGGTCGCCACAGCACCAACACCGCCTCACAACGATATTGCCGACGATCCCAATCTCGCAACTCCAGACAACTCTCGCAACTGTGATCCAACAAGCGCCGTTGATGCAGAGCTAACCACCCTTTCGGAACCACCCAAACCGCCGCTGTCCTTCACGGTCATCACCGGCATCAAGCCAGACCGGCTGACCAAAATCATTGGCCTGGACGCCAACGGTGGAATGAGAAAAGTGACTTCAGCCATGCTAAGCCGGGGCCAGGCGCAACGTGTGGTCGTGGCCGATCTAAACGGCATCAAGACCCACCTTGACACCCTGACCAGTGCGCAGGCTGTCATCTGGGGCGTCACCCACGACGACGCGGTGGCGGTCTGCACGCAAGGGGACACCGAGGCACAGCAAGCCGGTGCCATTGCCCGCACACGCGAGAACTTCACGTTCAGGCCAGCGCCTGGCGTGATGATGCTGGACCACGATGGCTTGCCTGAAGGCGAGTTGTCTCCAAGCCAGTTTCGGGATCGCTTGATTGAAGCCGCACCAGCATTGGCCGATGCCCCCATGCTTTGGCGACCCAGTGCGTCGGCGGGTTGCGAGCATCCTGATGGCAGCATCTTGTCTGGTTTGACCCGCCACCGACTTTACATCCCCGTGATGGATGCCACGCTGATCCCCGAGGCGGGCAAGGCGTTGGAGGCCTTGTTGTGGGCCACACCCGGCGCGGGTTGGTGCGACGTTGGCACTGCTGGCCAACGCTTAGCTCGGTGTCTGGTTGATGTGTCGGTATGGCAGCCCGAGCGATTGGATTTTGCAGGGCCACCCATACTGGTTAATGGCGTGACTCGGACAAGTGTTGCAGGCGAGATCGTAGGTGATGCAACAGCTCAATTCAACCTGCAAATTTTGATCGACAGCGCCACGCCCTCGATCCAGAAACAAGCCCAGGCAGGACTCAAGGCAGCACGCGCAGCGGTAGCTGAGAAGTGCGAGACCGCCCGGCGAAATTGGGTGGCAAACAAAGCCCCTGCCCTGGCGCAGAGCCGTGGCATAAAGCTGGCTCAGGCCACCAACGTGCTGGAGCGCGCTGCGATGCATCAGGTGCTCATGGGTGACTATGAGCTGACTTGCTCCGACGGCCTGGTGGTGAGTGTTGCGCAACTGCTGGACAACCCACACCGCTGGCACAACACACGGTTTGCCGACCCGCTGGACCCGGATACTGACCGGCGCGTGGCTGTGGCCAGGCTGCTCAATGGCACCCGTCCAGACTTGTTTTCGCACCGGCACGGTGGCATGCGCTACGAGTTGCGCCGCCAATCGGCGAGGGTTCAGATCGGCCGGGGTATGCGGGTGGAATCCACCGATGCGGTGCTGCAAGTGTTGCGCGACCGCAGTGAACTGTTTGACTTTGGCACCAATGCCATTGCCTTTGTTGCTGACGGCAAGGCCACCCCAGTCAGCCGCGACTGGCTGGTGGACCATGCGGGCCGAGTTGCAGAGTTTTACCGGGTCAAAATCAATCGCGATGATGATGGCAACGTTACCTCAACACAAGAAATACCAGAAGACGCACCCACCTTCATTGCCAATGCCATCATTGCCAAACATGGCAGCCGCAATTTCAGAAAGTTGACGGCGGTTACCACGGCACCCACATTGCGACCTGATGGCAGTATTTTTGACGCGCCTGGGCATGACTTAGCTACCGGGCTGATGTACGTCACCACAGAAGCCTATCCACTGCAAATACCAACCGCACCCACCGTCGAGCAAGCCCTGGACGCATTGGCCAAGCTGTGGCACCCGATCCGCTTGTTTCCGTTTGCCGATGAGGTGGCCGTTGGCGTGACATTAGCCGCCATGCTGTCCGCGTGTTTACGCCCCGCATTGCCGACTTGCCCAGCTTTCGGGTTTGACGCTCCATCGGCAGGCACCGGAAAAACCTTGCTGGCCAAGTGCATCGGCGCGTTGGCCACGGGTGGCGATGTGGCCGTGCTGCCACCCACCAATGAAGAAGACGAATGCCGCAAGCGCTTGTTTGCCGCCCTGCGTGGTGGATCCAAAGTCTTGCTGTGGGACAACGTGCGCGACCCCTTGGGTAACTCGGTGATCGATTCGTTCCTGACATCTTCCTTGTTTGCTGACCGTGTGTTGGGTGTTTCTGAAAATGTGGAGTTGCCCAATCGTGCCCTGTTTCTGGTGTCGGGCAACAACCTTGTTTTGACGGGCGACACGCATCGGCGGATATTGCTGGCGCGACTCGATGCGCAAATTGAAACCCCCTTCAAGCGCGAGTTTGAATTTGACCCGCTCACCGAAGTCTGCAACAACCGCCAAGCCCTGGTGGTGGCAGCGTTGACCATTGTGCGGGCCTACATCACGGCCGGCAGGCCCAAGGTAGCCAAGGGGCGTATTGCTTCGTTTGAGCTGTGGGATGACTTGGTGCGCCAGCCCTTGTGCTGGCTCCGGGAGCGCATGGTGGAGTCGGGCCGGGACTTGACGGACTGGCCTGTCTTTGTTGATCCGGCGGAGTCCATTGACCGTGCGGCATCGGTGAACCCGGAAACCGCCAAGTTAGCCGCTCTGCTAAATGCTTGGGTCGACGCCTTCGGCACCACCCCAACATCACCTGCGCAAGCCATCACCAAAGCCAATGAAGGCTACGTGGCACATTCCGTTTTGTTCGACGCACTTGATGACATCGCTGGCCATAACAGCAAGCTCAACGTCCGCACATTGGGCCGCTGGCTGGAACGCCACGCCGGTCAGCTTTGCACCGGCCTGCGGTTGGTGCTTGCCAATAGGACCAACGGCTTGAAACGCTGGACTGTGGTGCGTACTGTGGAACGTGCCGCAACCGAAAAGACGCCCTTGATAGTTGCAGGAGTTGCGTCGAGTTGCGAGATTGAGGACGTTGACAGCAACGTGTCTGCGAGTCAGCTTGATGACGTGGAAATATTTAAATAACCACAGACCGTTGAAACTGTGTTGGCACGGATCTCAGGCGCTGGGCTGAACCTCAGCTGCGCCTCATCATCCGGTGACATCACAGGTAAGAATTGAGGGCTTGGGGTTGGGTGAATTTTCTAAAATGGGTATGACCGCAGTGACAAAGACACAGAGGTCAAGAAACCAAACCACCCCCCCCATCATCACCAACACCCAATTCAAAGCATGCACCCCTACAGCGCGGTCATGCGCCCTTGCAAGTCGCTGCGCTTGGTTTCCAGGTCACATCACCGCTTTCCTTGGCTTGATGCACTGCTTTCTCAGCCAGTGTGCGCGGCTCGGCTTCGCCCCGTACAAATGCAGGGGAGTTGCATGGCCAGTGCTTCGCAAGTGTTGGTCAGTGCGCTGTGGCGCAGACGTGGCCGATACGCTGTCAAGCTTCGACCAGCAGCGTGACCATGTGCCCCCGTGAGTCGCTTCGCTTGGTCACAAAGGCACATCGTCACTTGGCTTGTGTTTGCAGGTCTGTGGGTTTGGTCAGTGGCAAAGACGGCGTACCGTCATTGCCAAGCTTCATGAAGTTCATGGCCAGTTGCTTTGCAATGATGGCTTCATGAGCGCTGTGGCGCTGGGTGTTGGTCTCAGCTCGCTTACGCATCGTGCTGGCATCCCAGTTCCACCGCCATTGCTGATCCACAGCTACGTCAAAGTTACATAACGCCGCATTTCAGAAAGTGATCGCCAGTCACTGCGCTGAAGCTCCGTTTTGTGTCGCCCACCACTTTGCGCCCTGGCGGGTTTCCAAAACAGGCGTTATGCAAAATTGTCTACGCTGGAGCGGTCACCAGTCATCGGCGCTTCCCAGCCGCTTCGCGTCTTACGCGCCGCCGTCTGTTGCCCTGGGGGTGTGCTTAGGTTGTGGCTTATGTCAGGCGCTTTGCGCATTGTTTTGGTCAGCGGCTTTGCCGAACATTTTGTGTTGGCCCCCGCCCACCCTATTGGCTTGCTTGCTTCGCAAGCGTCGCCCGTGCTGGTCTACCCGTCCGCCCCCAAGGGGCTCCCTTAGCCCGCACGTTTACTTGGCTGGCTTTGCTTTACTGGTTTAGCTCAGCCCCAACATCAAACAAGATGAACCAGCCTTGACCATTGAAACCATCGGCAAGTCCATCGTGAACGGCACGACATTGGCTGCATCAATCAACGTGTCTTGGCTTAGGTGCCGAAGTGCTGGTGGACCATGACTACCTACGCCGCGAAACAGTACCGATAGGTCGGGTTGGCGGCAGGCCCAGCGAGCGCTATGCAATCAATCCAGCAGTGCTGAAAAACGTTGCAGTGGGAACCGGGTCGCGCGGCTGATAAACCGGTAATGCCCCAAGTGGGGGCTATGAAACCTACGAAACCCACTGAGCTACCTCAGCAAGCGGTTTTGTAGGTTTCGTTGCTTGGACCACAGCATCGCTAGAAAAATTTACTATCAAGTTAAATATTGTTACCAATGAGTACAGCTTCGCATATGATCAGCCTAAAAATGGAGCTACTTTGACTGATGCAAGCGTAAAAGAAGGTGTTAATTCATGCAATGAAGGGGACTTTCAAACCGCCCTGTTTCATTTTCGGACACTAGCGAAACAAGGGAACATCGAAGCGCAGTGGGGTCTCGCCTCCATGTATGCCGAAGGTCAAGGCGTAGAGCGAGATGAAAGCAAAGCCTTCTTCTGGTTCAACCTCGCCGCAGGAGGCGGGCACGTTCTTTCTCAATACAGCCTTGGCATTATGTATTTCTCCGGACGTGGTGTCGAGAGAAACTACGCTGAAGCATTCAGTTGGTATTCGCTTGCCGCAGAGGCAGGGAAAATCGAGGCTTACTACAACCTGGGCGTGATGAGGCGAGAAGGTCTAGGTGTCGAAAAGAACCTCAAAGAGGGTGCCACTTATTTCCTAAAGGCAGCTGAGGGAGGGCAGATGCAGGCCCAGTACACGCTTGCTCTGATGTATACTAATGGGGATGGGGTGCTGAAGAACGGAAGTGAGGCAGTGAGATGGGCTCATTTGGCCGCAGCTCAAGGTTTCAACGAAGCGGAATGCCTTTTAGGTGTCATCTACATGAATGGCGAGTTTGTACCTAAAGATAGCAAGGCGGCCATGAAATACTTTATGCGTGCAGCCAATCAAGGGCATGCGCACGCCCAATACACGCTAGGCTGGATGTATATCAATGGTGCTGGGGTATCGGTTGACAAGCGGGAGTCGTTAAAGTGGCTGCAGCTATCTCACAACCAAGGATACAGGGATGCTACTGAATTAATCCAGCGGATTAAGTAACTGAAGTAGATAAACCGCCTAAATAGAGTCGCTCGCTGTTGAGTAACTAGTCACGTTAAGGTGGCGGCCAATTATTAATATTATTCGTGGTATAAATTTCACAAAGGTAATGAAAATGGGTATTATTACATTGGCTTTTAATTTGGCTAGACTAGTATGGGCTTTGGCTTGTAGCATTGTAATGACACCAATTATTTTGGGTCTTATGCTCTGGTCATTCATAACAAATAAAGAGCGCTAAATTAAAAGATTGAGAAATAAAATTCATTCCAATAAGTTTAGCGGCATTGTGATGATTGCGCTTGGGTTAGCAATAATATTTGGTGGCGTGATGCTGGAAATTGCATGGTTGATTTTTTGCTTCGGTTCAGTAGTCATCGGAGTTGCGCTTCTATTTTTGGCGCCTGCAGTTCTGATCGCTCCTTTTGTGATTTCATCAGCAATAGGCGGCGGGTTTATTACTAAGAAATATGAGGCTATTGAGCGGTCTTAGTAAGCGATGTGATGTATGGCCACCAATATACGCCCGGCCAGTTAATAGGTCTTCATTAACTTTAATACTATTAAATAATGATGTATTGCTGGTCCAGATACAAGTCATGCAGCGGGCATCCCACCAAAAGGACGATGCCCGTCAACAGCCCCGGTTTATAGTCCGTGCAAGCCAAAATAAACGGCACCAAGGGAATCTTCGCGCATGAACAAAAAATCACTCAGCGAACGTGACATTTGCACCAAGTTCATCACGCCCAATCTCGTGGCGGCAGGATGGGATATGGACACCCAAATCCGCGAGGAAGTGGGATTCACCGATGGGCGGATTTATGTGCGGGGCAAGCTCCATGCGCGCGGGGCACAGAAGCGAGCAGACTACATCCTTTATTACAAGCCCAACATACCGATTGCGGTCATTGAAGCGAAGGACAACAACCACTCTATTGGTGCAGGCATCCAGCAAGCACTTGGCTATGCCAATCCGCTCGATGTTCCGTTTGTCTTTAGTAGCAACGGAGATGGTTTCCTGTTTCATGACAAGACCGTGCAAGCGGGTGCCATCGAAAATGAGTTAGCTCTCAATGCCTTTCCGTCGCCGGATCAACTTTGGCAGAAATACAAATCCTTCAAGGGCATCACCGAGGACATCGCCACCGTCGTTGCGCAGGATTATTTCTCCGATGGCTCCAAACGCGCTCCACGGTACTACCAGCAGATTGCAATCAACCGAACAGTAGAGGCTGTTGCCCGTAATGAGGGTAACAATCGCCACCTGCTGGTTATGGCGACTGGCACCGGGAAAACCTACACCGCGTTCCAGTTCATTTACCGTTTGTGGAAAAGTGGCCTAAAAAAACGCATTCTGTTTTTGGCAGATCGCACGGCCCTAATTGACCAAACCGTCCGCGGTGACTTTCGCCACTTCAAGGAGGCCATGACGGTCATCAAGCACAAGGAAATGGACCCGGCCTACAACATCTACTTGGCGCTTTACCAAGGCCTTTCCGACAATGGCGACAGCGCCAATGACGCCTACAAGCAGTTCAGCCCTGACTTTTTTGACTTAATAGTGGTTGATGAGTGTCACCGGGGCAGCGCCCGCGAAGACAGCAGGTGGCGGGCAATTCTTGAATATTTCGGCAACGCAACTCACATTGGCCTGACTGCCACACCGAAAGAAACCAAAGACATCTCCAGTTCTGAATACTTCGGCGATCCTCTTTACACCTACTCTCTTAAACAAGGCATCGACGATGGGTTTTTGGCACCATACAAAGTCGTCAAGATCACCCTCGACATCGATGCAGAGGGCTGGCGGCCCCCCGCAGGGTTTAAGGACAAGGATGGAAACGCCGTTGAAGATCGCATCTACAACCGCACCGATTTCGACAGACACATCGTTGTAGAAGAGCGCCGCCAGGCCGTGGCGAAAAAAATTACCGAGTTTCTCAAAGGCAGTGATCGCTTCTCAAAGACCATTGTCTTTTGCGTCGACATCGAACACGCCGAGGGAATGCGTAGAGAACTGGCAAATGCAAACGCCGACTTGGTTTCAGCCAACAGCAAGTACGTGATGCAGATAACAGGCGACAACAAAGAAGGCAAGGACCAGCTTGATGCGTTCATCAACCCCTCCGAACCCTATCCGGTCATCGCGGTCACTTCCAAGTTGATGACAACCGGCGTGGATGCCCAGACCTGCAAACTCATCGTCCTAGATTCGAATATCGGCTCCATGACCGAGTTCAAACAGATCATCGGACGCGGTACCCGCATCAATGAAGATTTCGGCAAGCACTATTTCACGATCATGGATTTTCGCAATGTCACCGCACTGTTCGCTGACAAGGAATTTGATGGCGATCCAGTTCGCGTGAAAGCTGCTTCGGAAAGCGATGACATTTCAGACATCGACAGCGAGGCCGACGACAACCCAGTCACGGATGTCACAACAGGGGGGGTGATTGACTTCCCTGAGCCAGAGAAGCCAGATGTGACGATCGACGGCGATCCCGGTTTATACGAGCGCCGCCGTAAGGTCACGGTGAATGGCGTGGTTGTCACTGTCATCAAAGAGCGGGTCCAGTACATGGGCCATGACGGGAAGATCATCACTGAGAGTCTGCGCGACTACACCCGCAAAAATGTTCGCACCGCTTACAGTTCTTTGGACGCATTTCTACGTTCATGGAAACAGGCTGATAAGAAACGCGCGATCATCGAAGAGCTGGAACAGCAGGGTGTCATCTTCGCCGCCTTGAATGAGGAGGTAGGATCAGCCTTCGACCCGTTTGACCTGATATGTCATGTCGCCTTCGAACAAAAGCCGCTCACCCGCAGGGAGCGTGCAGAGCAGGTTAAAAAACGGGACTACTTCACCAAGTATGGCGAACTCGCCCGTAGTGTCATTGCTGCATTGCTGGACAAATACTCAGACGATGGTCTGTTAGACCTAGAAAACCCAGAAATCATCCGGCTCGACCCTCTCAGCAAACTGGGATCACCCGTGGAAATAATCCGCTCCTTCGGCGGCAAGTCCGCTTACGATGCAGCGATTCATTCGCTGACCGATGAACTTTACAAAGTAGCCTGACCCTGTGCCCAATATCTCATCCATTGTTAAAAATGTCCGCAACATCATGCGTCAGGACCGGGGTGTCTCCGGCGACGCTCAGCGCTTGGAGCAACTTGGTTGGATGCTGTTCCTGAAAATCCTGGACGATAAAGACCAAGAACTCGAACTGATTCGTGACCGGTACAAGTCTGTCATCCCGGAAAAATTTCAGTGGCGGAACTGGGCAACCAATCCCGAAGGTCTCACCGGCGAAGACCTTATCCTTTTCATTGATCACCCGACTGATGGACTCTTTGTCAACCTTCGCGACCTGAAGGCACCACATTCCCCGCAGCGGGCAGAACTGGTGCGCGAGGTCTTCGATGGCTCGAACAACTACATGAAGTCCGGCTTCGAGATGCGCAAGGTCATTAACCAGCTAAATGGCTTTGACTTCAACAACAGCGATGATCGCCACATCTTTGGCACGGTGTATGAGTCCATCCTGCTCGAATTGCGTGATGCTGGGAACAAGGGGGAGTACTACACCCCACGCGCCATCACCCGCCTGATGACGCAGATGACAGCGCCCAAGCTCGGGCAAAAGGTTCTGGACCCTGCTGCTGGCACTGGCGGCTTCTTGAGCGCTGCCATTGACTACATCCGTGACAACGAGGTCCACACGCTGGATGATGAGGCCATTCTCCAGAAATCCATCACTGGCTGGGAGCTTAAGCCGGTCTCCTATGTCCTGGGCCTCACCAATCTAATCTTGCACGGTATCGACGTACCTGACTGGCACTACGTTGACAGCCTTAAAACCGAATACAACGCAATCGGCCCCAAGCAACAGGTAGATGTCATCCTGGCCAACCCACCCTTTGGCGCGAGCATTGCCGATGGTGTGGAGACTAACTTCCCGTCATCCTTTCGCTGCCGTGAATCTGCAGACCTATTCATCGTGCTTTTTATTCAGCTGCTCAAGCGCGGCGGCCGATGCGCCATCGTTTTGCCGGATGGGTGCATCACCGGCGACGGCTACAAAGAGCGCATCCGCGAGAAGCTCCTAACTGAGTGCAATCTCCATACTATTGTCCGGCTTCCGCAGTCCACATTTTTCCCCGCTACCGTCGCGACGAACCTGCTCTTCTTCGAAAAAGGTGCACCAACCAAGGAGATCTGGTTTTATGAGCACCGTTTGCCGGAGGGGCAGAAGAGCTACTCAAAAACAAAGGCCATCCAGTTCGAGGAATTTGCCCCGCTGATCACATGGTGGGGCAATCGCGAGGAGAGCGATGTCGCATGGCGCGTAAAGGTGGAAGACCTAAAGAGAGGTTTGGATCTCGATGTAAAAAATCCACATCGAGACGAAGAGGCAAAGGAATTATCGGCGGCAGAGGTGTTGGTCCGACTCAATGCCTCCGTGCAAACCACACAAAAACTTCTCGCTGAACTTCAAAGGCAAATTGGATGAACTGGAAACCCACCAAGTTATCCGACTTTCTAACAGAGCGGGGCGGGCGGATCAAATTCGAGAGTGCCAATCAGCTCGGGCTACAGCGGATCAAGAAAATCGATTTCTCGGGCAATATTCATCTTGATGCAGAGACCGACACCAAGACCGACATGATCCGTGTGAAGAGCGGTGATTTGGTCGTATCCGGTATCAACGCAGCAAAAGGCGCAATCGCAGTTCATGCTGAAGACAACGACGTGCTGGCGACAATCCACTACTCGGCCTATGAGTTTAATTCGGACCGCATCTCAGTCGACTTCCTGAAATGGTTTTTCAAAAGTCCAGAGTTCAGTGATTTGTTGCGGGAGCAGATCCCAGGGGGCATCAAGACCGAGTTGAAGTCCAAGCACATCTTGCCGCTTCAAGTGAAGCTACCGGATCTTGCTGAGCAGATAACGGTGGCGGAGCGGTTGAACCGCTTCCGTCTCGAACAACTTAAGCTGGAATACGAAATCACCCACCAGCAATCCCTCCTCGTCAATCTTAAGCAAGCCATCCTGCAGGAGGCGATCCAAGGCAAGCTGACTGCCGACTGGCGTTATGCCCACCCTGACGTGGAACCCGCAAGTCAGCTTCTCCACCGCATCGCAAAGCAACGCCTTGCAGAATATGAGATGGCCTTTGAAGCAGCGGTAAAAAACGGCCAACGTAGGCCCAAGAGACCTCGAGGGCTGGTGACTACTTTCTCATATGAACTCCCTGACTGGCCCGAGATACCGTCAACTTGGGTCGCTACGGTAATCGACATGGTGGGGTCGGTGTGTGTTGGGAGCACGCCGGACCGAAATCGAAAGGAGTATTGGGGCGGTCTAATTCCATGGGTTAGCAGCGGAGAAGTCGCAGACTGCTTGATTTATGACACTCGCGAAAAAATTAGTGAGGAAGGCTTCAAACGGGCGAGCGTTACGATGCATTCGCCGGGAACAGTTTTGATCGCAATGATCGGCCAAGGGAAAACACGCGGGCAATCAGCGGTTTTGAAGATCGAAGCCTGCACGAACCAAAACTCGGCAAGCGTGGTGATCGACCATGGTCTAGTAGTGCCCGAGTTCCTATGGATGGTTTTCTTGGCGCGATACAACGAAAGTCGTGAGTCTGCCAAAGGGGGCAACCAACCTGCATTAAACGGTGGAGTAATTGGGCGTATTGCTCTACGCCTTCCCCCCCTAGCGGAGCAAGCTGCCATCGTCGAGCGTGTTGAGGCGCTTATGCAACAATGCCAAGCTTTGGCCGCCGAGATCGAACACAACCGCACACACGCGGCTCACCTCCTCCAAGCGGTTCTTAAGGAAGCCTTCGCTCCGGCATCGTCATAGGCGCACTGCTTAAGAAGTAAATTCGCACTTCTTTGAGTGTCTGCTCAGACGGATTTTCCAGGCGCTGGCGGGGATGCATGTCCATTGGCAGATTCATACTGGGCCATGAATTCATAAAGCGTCTTCACCAGTGCAGCGTCTCCAAACGCCTTGGCAACCACAGTAGTCGCCATGAGGCCGCGATAAATGTAGAACTCGGCGCTGTTGGCACCTTCAGTTGCCCTGGGGGTGCCTCGCATTCCAGTTAAGTGAAAGCGCGGAGGGTCGCCACCATACATTTCCATGATGTTTTCAGACGCAGCGTGCACATAACCGGAATAGGCCGTACCAACGCTTTCGCTAGCTGACAGCGCTTTAGAAACATTGATGCCTTGGCCCATCGCGTTCATTGTGTGTGCCCGGATCTTCTTTCTCGGCACGAGATTGGGTTTGGGGATGTATTGCGAGCCTTCTACGTGGGAAAAAACCGGGTCGGAATAGAAGGCTTCAAGATACTGGGCATGATGCTTAGTCCGTGCATCATTCGTCTCGGCGCTGGCAAGGAAGAAAATATCCTCCTGAATCTCATCAAGCGTTCGAAAAATGACGTTGGCCTCCTGCACATAGCCAGTCATGAGAAGCACGGCGACCGCATTGAGTCCACTGATGTACCGAGCGAGCTTTTGCAAGAGGGCCTCATGGATGCCCTTGTTCTCATACCTATGGATGAATGAATTCCTGAATGGGCGCTGCGCAGGTGGCGCAATGTTGGCCTCCATTTGGCGGAATGCCCGCGACATTGCTTCAACCGCTTCGGCTTGGAGAGATGGCATTTTTTTGCTCATTGTGTTTGCTGATCGGATCGAGCCGAATGAAGTATGGCATCACAGCACGACATAGATAGTGATGCTTCACCATTTGACATGCTGATCGACCTCATAGTTAGGTGCAGGCTGCGCTGCCCAATGCCGGTCCGGTTCAACCGCAACACCCTCACCGATCTGCGCACCACCAACGTCCTAACAAAGCGGTGACAAGCGGGCCGGGGCGAGCCCGTGTCAAAGTCAGCACTGGAGCGACCAGTCCGAGAACATTAGCAACCGTTTTCAGCCTAAAGCGGGTGTTGCGAGTTGGAAGACCATGAAATGACATTTTCTTGATCCAACATAAAGCACGTCATTTCTCAGAACCGATATGCACCCGGTAGACTGACACAGAGAACCAATTTTTAAGGGCTCGGCCATTGGCCCCAATGCGGCCAGCCTGGCACGTGTTTAGAAGTCAAGTCGATACATCTAGAACTTCTATTAGAAGTCTTGGGTACTTCTATGACGATATGCTAAGTCAGCACCAAGCCCTCACCCCGGCGATACACAGCCGATACAGTAACTGTATATTTGTCGAGGTACCAGCTTTTTTGATCTTTTTGTGTTTTACTACAACTTAAGTACTACAAATCTTGTTCGACTAAACAAATTACCCCCGGGGTCTGTTGTTCATTTACTTTTCCAAGCCGGTCTGAGGTGTCTGCATCAGGAGAGCATCAGAGGTAAGACCGGGAACAAAACAAGTTGTATTAGGTGGTAGCCTAGCATTCATGCGGGCTTCATCACGACGTGTCACAAACCCAACAAAGGATGACACTTTGAAAAATGACGGTACTTTTAACGGTACTTTTCAAAACATAACATCAAGAACCTAAGATTCATGCGGGTTATAGCTTGATGTTCGATCCCCTCCGGGCAGACCAATTTCCACCTCGCACTCGACTTAAAATCCCCGGTCAGACGGAGGCGTCCACTGATAGAGCCAAGTCTCGCTCAAGGGTTGGCCATCAACCATCAAGAAAACCCGCAAGTCAATCGGTGCCACGCTCGCCACCGTTGGTTTCAGGTCAAACATCACACGCCAACCCTGAACATCCGCCAACGTCCGTGCCGAGGCCACCTCCACCTCGCCGCTAGAAGCACTGATGACCGGCGTCACCTTGGCATCCGGGCCTAGCAGTTGGAGGTCCCCGCCGGCAAAGTCGACCACAAAGCGTTTGGAATAGTAGCTGCGCTTTTGCCCCACCACCCCGCCCACACCGGTGCGCGTTGCGACCACTGTGGCCTGCGATGACACCACCGGCATCTTGCGCCCCCAGTGCAAGCGGTAGCTGAACAAATGCTCTTGCCCGGCTTGCGGCTTATCAGCCGGGTTCCAGAAGCAGACGATGTTGTCAAAGGTCTCGTCCAGGGTCGGGATTTCCACCAGCTGAATCGACCCTTTGCCCCAGCCGGACTTGGGCTCAACCCAAACACTGGGTCGGCGCTCATAAAAAACACCATCGTCCTGGTAGTGATCAAAGTTACGGTCGCGTTGCAGCAAACCAAAGCCACGCGGGTTTTCATCCGCGTAGGCGTTGAAGCGCAAGTGCGCCGGGTTGGTCAACGGGCGCCAGATCCATTCGCCATTGCCGCGCAACATCGACAGGCCGTCGGAGTCATGAATCTCGGGACGCCAATCGTTGGCAGCGGGCATTCGACGGTCATTTTCACCAAACTGGAACATGCTCGTCAGCGGCGCAATGCCCAGGCGCTCAATCGCCTTACGCGGGTATAGAGCCACCTCAATGTCCATCACTTGTGTGGCGGCTGGCTCGATGACAAAGCGGTAGGCACCGGCCACACTGGGCGAATCCAACAAGGCGTAGACCACCAGTTTGCTGCTGTCTTTGGCCGGCCGCTCCAGCCAGAAACTGACAAAGTTGGGGAACTCTTCAGTTCGCTCCATGCCGCAATCAATCGCCAGACCGCGCGCAGACAAGCCATATTGCCAGTCCGAACCCACCGCACGGAAATAACTCGCCCCCAAAAACGCAGATACATCCCGGCCCAAGTCTGTGTGGAAATTAAGCCGGAACCCGGCAAACCCCAAGTCGCTCGGCATGGGCACCCCCTTCAATCCGCTATTGCCATAGTCAAACATGTCTGGGTCGTAGGCGATCTCTTGGGCTTGGCCATTTTTCAGCTCAAAAATCTTGACCGGTGATTTAAAAAACAAACCCAGATGAAAAAATTTGACCTGAAAGCGCAAGGTCTCATCAGCCCACAGCGCATGGTCTGAGCGGTAATTGATCGCTTGGTATTGATCCCAGTCCAGTTGGCTCACCGCGGCAGGCAGATGACTGACCGGAGCTCGATAAGGTTGCGCGGCTAGAGCACGGGCAGTCCCTTTCAGACTGGCGTGATCAAAAGCTTGCGGCTGACCCAAAGATTTCAGTGTGGTGGGCGCGGCAGCCGCAGCCAGTAGTGAGGCCGCCGGAAAACCAGCGGCACCCAAGGCCGCTGAAGCTTGCAGAAAATCACGTCGTTGCATGTTCACCTTGTGTCAGTCAATCGGATTCTTTCAATATAGCAAAGGGCAGGATGCCCTCATCCGGGCGAGGAATACGGCTTGTCGTTGCAGCGGGTAAAGTGAAGCTGTGTACGTTTTTGAATCTTGAGAGCACAGCACCGATGAAACTGAAAATTCTGGTCGGCACCATGACCGGCACCGCCAACAGCGTCGCCCAATCCATCCAGATGGATTGCACAGACTTGGCCACGAGCATTGAAGTTCGATCGATGGATGGGCTCAGCGTGGCAGTATTTGACGCCAACGACAAAGACCTGCGCATCATCATCTGCTGCGCCACCCACGGCTCGGGTGACGTCCCCGACAACGCCAGCGAGTTGTATGACTCGCTCGACCTAGAAGCGCGTTATTTGGGCCATGTGCGTTACGGCGTCATCGCCTTGGGAGACCAGTGTTACCCGGACACCTTTTGCGGCGGCGGCAAAAAATTTGACGCCCGCCTGCAAGACTTAGGTGCTCAGCGAATTGGCGAACTCTGCTGCCTAGATGCCAGCAGCGGCAACGATGCAGAAGCCGAGGCGGTGAGTTGGTGTCGGCAGTGGTTGACGCAACAATATTGATTCTATTACTTGTAAATTTCGCGTCGACTGCCGATTTGAATCACAAGCACAAGCAGAGCACCGTTTTGAATGTCATAAATGACCCAGCAATTGCCAATTTGGTAAAGCCCAAACCCGGCAAGCGACCCAGAGTTGCGCGCAGATATCAATCTCAATATCGATACAGAACCCGCTCTAGCGCAAGCGCCATGAAGTTCATTGCGCCACCCGAAGCAGCAGGTTTTTAGCGCAGGCCTATCCCCAATAAGCGGATAGTCGCTTACTTGATTTCAGCGCCATTGCAAGCAATTCCAGCATGGGTTTTTTCACTTCTCCGCATAAGATCTGCCACCAATGCAAAAACCGCTGCATCAGAGGTCGCCAAATGTAACGCCTGCTTGTCGAAAAAACGACTGATCAACGCATGAAAATCGGCGCTCATTTCGCCGCTATTGCAGGCAACCACCAACACTGAAACATGCGGCTTCAACAAACTCAGTAATACTGTGAGCGTAGTGGATTTCAAGACTGCTTCGTCAAGCACCAGTATGTCAAAACGGTCCAGCGGCACACCCCCGTGCAACAACGCGTCGCCATCACTAGCCAGAACCAGCGCACCGCAAGCCTCGTCTAATAAACAGCTGGTCAGCTCGGGAATTGTTGCTGCAAGCATCGCTGCAAGCCCGCACTGCTGCAGCCGATCTGTCAACCGTTGCGCCAATCCATTGGAGGTCGATGCCAACACCAGACAGCTGGGTACCCGCCCATCCCCCGCCACCAGACCGCGCAAAATCTGGGCGTAAATATGCGGCGAGGTCGGGCTCAGTTGTGGCTGTGCATTGACTTCGCAAATACCGCCGCCACTGACGCGCCAAGACACCGCGATGTCAGGCACCAGAAGGTCAATGCCGGCGATGTCTAGCCGCAAGACCTTGGCGGCTTGCTCCACCAGTCGGGCGTTGTCCGGATGCACCCGCTCAAAGCAGCCCACTGGCGTACCGCCATTCGACACATTGGCAATACGTCGCAGCCGCACAAACTCTCCCTCTGGCGGGACGCTAACAAGCGACATGCCAGCCGCGGCGAGCAGTTCATAGGCTTCATCGTTGAGGCTGATAGGGCGCATCTGCGACCAGCTTTGCAGTCCGCGCCGTGGGTCTTGGTTGGCGACATCTATCAAGACGGCAATGCTGGACTTGCCGTCGCCGGTCACACCCGCTGGTATTCGTTCGTGAGCCCAAACCAACTCACCTTGAAACACCAGCAAACGGAAGTCCTTGCCGGCTACGTGTTTTTCTACCAGTATTTTTTTGGACAATTTGGCGGCGCGCGCATACGCGCGCTGGACCTCAGCCGGAAATTGCAAGCCTGCCTCAACACCTTGGAGCTGGTCAAGATCAGCAGGCTTCACCACGACCGGAAAACCCAACTGAATGGCGACGGCCTGCGCCTCTTCGGCGCTCGCTACCAAATGGTGCGCAGGCACAGGCAAGCCGGCTAGGCGCAATAACGCGCTAGTGGCAAGTTTATCTTTGGCCCAGCGAACGCCGATGGCTGAAGTGGCATCGCTGATGGTGCTCAACAGCAAGCGGGAGTGGCGGCCCCAGCCGTACTGCCAGACACCGCCCGGCAACAGACGACAAGGTATGCCTAAGCCGTGTGCTGCCCTTATAAAATTGCGGTTGTTCATGCCTGTCGGTGACAGTTGCCTTAGCAAGGCTTGCAACGACGTCACTTGCGCGGGCAGTAAATGGCGCTGAGCAGGCTCACCTGCCAACGCGCAAGCCAGTGCCACCAACCATTTCAACGCCGCCGTTGCGGCATCAGCAGACAGCGTTGGCAAAGCCAACACCGCCACCGTAGCAGCAGCCGGACTCAATCTACGGGCGCGCTCCAGCACCGGAAGACCTGCCGCCTCTTGCAGGCCAGCCACCAAGATGCACAGTGCCTGCAGCAACGGTTCTGAAACCGGCACTGACGTCTGCAAGTGCGGCAAATAAGGGCCCAATGCGCTTCGCAGACGCACGGCCAAATCGTCGGCCCAATCATTGACAACCTGACCCGGCAATTGCGTAGCGTCCAGAGACACATACGCCAGCGCCACAGGCTCCCGCATGCCCAATAGATACATGCCCAACGGCCTAACACGATGCAACACAATAACCTGTGGGCTCATAGTGCCAACTTACTCAGACGACAAACAAAAAAATCCCCATCGCATTGTGAGAGATGGGGTTTGATCAGCCAAAGTGCGCAGCTTAAACGATGTAGGTAGGGCTGAAGTTACTGGCATTCATCGCGGCCAAGGCGGTGGTTGCCGTGTCCGTGTAACCATGCAGTTGACCCAGCATGAGCAGCTTGGAAGAATTAACTTTACCATTATCTGCAGAGTTCGAGTCACACCACGACCAGACGCCAATGTTGTCATTTACTGAGTCGGCAATCAAGAAAATCATCTCACTGAACTCGCCCAATCCGCCAGTGATCGCCTGAACCGCGGTCGCAACGTTGTTTCGACGTAGCAATACCGCTGCGAGTTGGCGCACTGACGCCGTCAAAAAACTATCCTAGCTGGCATGGGTGAGCTACCGCAGCGCACCCGGCATGGTTAAGGTTATGTTTGGGAGGAGCGCTGAGGTTAAGAAAATCAAAGTGAAGGCCGCAGTTCACGAGCCGCATCGAGCAGCAGCGGCAACATACTCAAGTGCCCCGCACCGGCCAGCGACGAACTCACCACATTGATGGCGGCAACGGTGTGGCCTTGCATGTCGCGTAGCGGCACGGCCAGTGCATGCACGCCAAGTTCATGTTCCTCGCTGGCTTGGCAGTAGTCGTCTGCACGGGCTTTGTCGACCAGTGCTTTCAGCGCGCGCGCGTCGGTTGTGGTGTGAGCCGTCAAGCGGGCTAAGCCTGTAGCCAGACGCGGTTTCAGCCAGGCATTAAAGTCGGCACGGGTTTTGGCGGCCAGCAACACGCGGCCGGTGGACGTCGCGTGCGCCGGCAAGCGTGCGCCCAAGTGCAAACCGTAGGCCAGCACCCTCGCCTGCACAGACTTGGCGTCGGCACTTTTCCACTCCATGCCACTGCGGCCAATGATGACGACTTCGTCGCCGTCTAGCACCGCGACTGAAAACGAAGCTTGCGACTGCGCGGCCAAGCGGTTCAAGGTGGGCTGCACGGCACGCGGCAAGCGCGCCGTGGCGAGGTAACTGCCCGAAAAGCGCAATACTTTAGCAGCCAGCCAAAAATAGCCACCATCGGTTTCAAGGTAACCCAGATGCGTCAGCGTCAGCAGATGCCGACGTGCCGCCGCCCGGGTGATGCCGGCCCGCTCTGCCGCCAGTGTGGCGTTGAGGCGTTGCCGCTGCGGGTCAAACGCTTCCAGCACAGCCATGCCTTTGGCCATGCCTTCGATCAGGTCGGCCTTGGCGATGTGAAAAATGCCAGACGATGGGGTGGTGGACGTTTTTCGGGATTCAGTCATTGCGCGATGATCGCACAGGTGAGCCGATAAACGCACAAATTCGGCCGCAGCGACTGGTCGACTAGGCGTCGTGGATTTACGCTGATAGTAGCCCTGCGCATTCGGCCGGCACATCAGAACAATCATTTTTCAGGACACAGTCATGCAGACACAACGGGTACAAGTAGCGATCATTGGCGGCGGACCGGCCGGGCATTTGCTCGGGCAATTGCTGCACAAGGCGGGCATCGACGCCGTGATCATTGAACGCCAAAGCGCAGAGCACGTGCAGAGCCGGATTCGCGCGGGTGTGCTGGAGCAAGTTAGCATGGACTTGCTGGACGAAGCCGGCGTTGGCCAACGCATGCACGCCGAGGGTTTGCTGCATGGCGGTTTTGACATGCTGTTCAAGGGCCAGCGCCACCGCATTGACATGAACCGGTTGACCGGCGGCAAAAACGTCATGGTCTATGGGCAGACGGAAGTCACACGCGACCTGATGGATGCTCGCCAAGCGGCTGGGCTCAGCACGATTTACAACGCCAGCAACGTGAGCGTGCACGACTTTGACACCGACAAGCCCCGCGTGCGTTTTGAAAAAATGGGCCCCAACGGCCCAGAGCAACACGAGATCGCCTGCGACTTCATCGCCGGTTGTGACGGCTTTCATGGCGTGTGCCGGGCCAGCGCGCCGCGCAGCGCCATCCGTGAATACGAAAAAATTTACCCATTCGGCTGGTTAGGCGTGCTGGCCGATACGCCGCCGGTGCACGAGGAGCTGATTTACGTGAACAGCCCACGCGGTTTTGCGCTGTGCTCACAGCGCAGCCACACGCGCAGCCGCTATTACCTGCAAGTGCCGCTGACCGACAAGGTAGAAGACTGGTCTGACGAAGCCTTTTGGGATGAGCTGCGCTTGCGGCTCGACCCGCAGGCGCGAGCACAACTGGTGACCGGGCCATCGATTGAAAAAAGCATTGCACCCCTGCGCAGTTTTGTGACCGAGCCGATGCGCTTTGGCCGCATGTTTTTGGCCGGCGATGCCGCTCACATCGTGCCGCCCACAGGTGCCAAAGGCTTGAACTTGGCAGCCACTGACGTGAAGTATTTGTCAGCCGCCTTGATTGAGTTCTACCAGGAAAAAACCGAAGCCGGCATCGACAGTTACTCAGAGCGCTGTCTGCGCCGGGTTTGGCGTGCGGAGCGTTTTTCATGGTGGTTCACCAGCTTGATGCATCGCTTTCCAGAGAACGGTGAAATCGGCCAAAAGCTGCAAGAAGCCGAACTCGACTACATCGTGAACTCTGAAGCCGGTGCCTTGTCGGTGGCTGAAAATTACGTCGGGCTACCGCTGAATTTTGGGGAGCAGTGATTGGCTGTGAATAGTGCGCGGCTTGCTGTAAATTGCTGGGTATGACGCAAGCCAAACCCCAAGTATTACCCCAAGCCCCTGCCCTGAAAATTCCTCAAGTCCTGAAAGGCGTTCGACTGCTCAGCTTGGCTTTGAATTTGCCCGGCCCCGCAGCCTTGATGCGCTGCCAGCAAATGGGCGCGCGCTGCGTCAAGTTGG
>CANFZL010000010.1 GCA_947451205.1 Comamonadaceae bacterium | reverse complement strand
TCAGCTTGTCGGGGTGCCAAAGATGAAATATCTGCGGCTGAGATCGCTTTACTGCGAGACCCGCTGAACCTGATCGGGATCATCCCCGCGTAGGAAACAAGGCACTTTGGCTCCGGTATTCCATGATGGATTTGCTTAAAAACGCAGGCCCACCATGGGCATCATCTCCGGCTCCCCAGGCAGGCACACCACAACCTTCTGGAGACAAGCATGGCCAAAACCTCACTTTCCGTCGACGCAGCAGACCTGACCCGCCGCATCACACGCACGCCTTTTCCGGGCTCGCGCAAGATCTACATCGAAGGCTCACGGCCCGACATTCGCGTTCCGTTTCGCGAGGTCACGTTGACCGACACGCTGGTAGCAGAAGGCCGTGAAACCCGTCGCGAAGCCAATCCGCCGCTGCGTCTGTTTGACTCGTCAGGTGTCTACACCGACCCGCAGGTCAGCCTTGACATCACGCGCGGCTTGACGCCTTTGCGCGGCGCTTGGATCAACGAACGCCACGACACCGAAGCGCTCCCAGGCATCAGCAGTGCTTACGGCCGCGAGCGTCTGAACGATCCGTTGTTGTCTGCGCTGCGCATGACCCATTCGCCGGTGCCGCGTCGTGCCAAGGTCGGCGCAAACGTGTCGCAAATGCACTATGCACGCCAAGGCATCGTCACCCCCGAGATGGAGTACATCGCGATTCGCGAAAACTTGGTGCGTGCGCAGTTGGCGGAACGTCTGGCGACCGAGCGCGTGCCTAAGACCGGCCACTCGTTCGGCGCATCAATCCCGAAGGACATCACCGCCGAATTTGTGCGCGATGAAGTGGCTCGCGGCCGCGCGGTGATTCCGAACAACATCAACCACCCTGAAAGCGAGCCGATGATCATCGGTCGCAACTTTCTGATCAAGGTCAACGCGAACATCGGCAACTCGGCCGTCACGTCGAGCATTGAAGAAGAAGTTGACAAGTTGGTTTGGTCGATCCGCTGGGGCGCCGACACCGTGATGGATTTGTCGACCGGCGAGAACATCCATGAAACGCGCGAATGGATTTTGCGCAACTCGCCGGTGCCGATTGGCACGGTGCCAATCTATCAGGCACTCGAAAAAGTCAACGGCAAAGCCGAAGACCTGACCTGGGAAATTTTCCGCGACACCTTGATCGAACAAGCCGAGCAGGGCGTTGACTACTTCACCATTCACGCCGGCGTGCGCTTGGCCTATGTGCCGCTCACAGCCAACCGTTTGACGGGCATTGTTTCGCGCGGCGGTTCCATCATGGCGAAGTGGTGCTTGTCACACCACAAAGAGAGTTTTCTCTACGAGCATTTTGAAGACATATGCGAGATCATGAAAACCTACGACGTGTGCTTCTCGCTGGGCGATGGCTTGCGTCCAGGCTCGATTGCGGACGCCAATGACGAAGCCCAATTTGCCGAACTGCACACGCTCGGTGAGCTGACACAGATCGCTTGGAAGCACGATGTGCAAGTGATGATTGAAGGCCCTGGCCATGTGCCGCTACAACTGGTCAAAGAAAACGTCGAAAAGCAACTTGAAGCTTGCTTTGAAGCACCCTTTTACACGCTGGGGCCGTTGATCACCGACATCTCGCCCGGCTACGACCACATTTCTTCGGCCATGGGCGCTGCCAACATTGGCTGGTATGGCACCGCCATGCTGTGCTATGTGACGCCCAAGGAACACCTTGGTTTACCGAATCGGGATGACGTCAAGCAGGGCCTGATTGCCTACAAGATTGCAGCTCACGCCGGCGACTTGGCCAAGGGTTATCCGGGTGCGCAGATGTGGGATGACGCGGTGTCGAAAGCGCGCTTCGAGTTTCGCTGGGAAGACCAGTTTCGTCTGGCCATCGACCCCGACACGGCGATGGCGTATCACGATGAAACACTGCCGAAAGAAAACGCCAAGGTGGCGCATTTTTGTTCTATGTGCGGGCCGAAGTTTTGTTCGATGAAAATCTCACAGGAAGTGCGCGAGTTTGCGCGGTTGAACCCGGCCACCACCACGCTGGCCACGACGGCTTTGGCCGGCGTGATTCCTATCAAGCAGGTGCAGCAGAGCTTGCAAGACAAGGCGCAAGAGTTTCGCGAAGGCGGCAGCGAGATTTACCAGTGAACTGACGACCCGTCAGCTGCCGGCCAGCTCGTCAAGGATCGGACAGTCTGGTCGGCTGTCGCCGTGGCAGCCATGGATGAGGTGGCTCAGCGTGCGCTGCATTTCTTGCAATGCCGCTACACGCTGTGCCAGCTCATCTGCATGCTTTTGCGCGATGCGTTTGACGCTGGCACTGGTGCGTCGCCGGTTGTTCCACAGGCTCACCAATTCGGCGATCTCGGCCATTGAAAAGCCGAGGTCGCGGGCCCGTTTGATGAAGCGCAGCACATGCACTTCGGCTTGGCTGTATTGACGGTAGCCGCTGTCGGTGCGGCGCACTTTGCCCAGCAGCCCGAGAGACTCGTAGTAACGGATCATCTTGGCAGAGACGCCACACTGTTCAGCTGCGCTGCCAATGTTGACCGGCGCGGCCGCTTCAGCAGAGCTGGTCATGCGTGTGGATGCGTCAGGCGGCGACGCCATAGCCTTCTTCGGCGATGGCCTTGGCCAAGGCTTCGCGGGCTTGCGTGCTGTCTATGTCAACGCGGTTGGCAGCGCGGTCGATGCTGACTTGGGCTTGGGGGTCAAGCTGCTGCACGGCGTTTTTGACGGCGCGTTCGCAGTGGCCGCAGGTCATGCCTGTGACGGTAAAAGTTTGGTTCATGGCAGTCTTCCTTTGTGTTGGTGAGAGCATAGTCTGAAGCTTCCCATGGTGGCAATGTCAAGCGTTTTAATATAACTTGACCTTACCACCATGGCAGGGTTTATGCTCCGCTCATGAACACCCCTCTTGTCGCCGAACCCACCACCCTAACCTCAACCTTAGACCTTGGCATTGAGGGCATGACCTGTGCCTCGTGCGTTTCGCGTGTGGAAAAAGCCTTGAAGAAAGTTGCGGGCGTGCAAGACGCCACGGTGAACTTGGCAACTGAGTCCGCGCGCATCGTTTTTGAAGCGTCAGACCAAGCCGATGCCATGCTACGACGAGCTGTCCGGGAAGCCGGTTATGGCGTGCGTGAAACCGACTTGATGAATGATGCACAAGACGCTTCACCTTGGGCTGGTTTTGCGCCGGTTGCGGTGGCGCTGGCATTGTCAGCGCCCTTGGTTCTGCCGATGCTGGCAGATCTGTTTGGATGGCACTGGATGCTACCGGCGTGGCAGCAGTTTTTGTTGGCGACGCCTGTGCAATTTATCTTGGGTGCGCGGTTTTACCGGGCCGGTTGGCATGCACTGAAGGCGCTCACGGGCAACATGGATTTGCTGGTCGCCATTGGCACCAGCGCGGGCTGGGGTTTATCGGTGTGGCTGTGGTTGAGCGCCGAGTCTGGCAGCATGCCGCACCTGTACTTTGAGGCTTCGGCGGTGGTGATTTCGCTGGTGATGTTGGGCAAGTGGCTGGAGACGCGGGCGAAGCGGCAGACCACCGAGGCCATTCGCGCATTGCATGCCTTGCGCCCCGCGCTGGCGCACGTGATTCTGCGCTCCGGTGAGCAGACTGATGTGCCGGTGGCTGAGCTGTTGGTGAATGACCGCGTGGTGGTCTTGCCTGGTGAGCGCGTGCCGGTTGACGGCGTGCTGAAAGAAGGCCGCACACAGGTCGATGAATCCATGCTCACAGGAGAGCCGCTGCCCGTGACCAAGGAGCTTGAGGCGACACTCACCGGCGGCAGCATCAATGGCGATGGTCGTGTTGTCATGCGGGTCAGCGCGGTGGGGCGTGACACCGTGCTCTCCAAAATCATCGGTTTGGTGGAAGACGCGCAAGCTGCCAAGGCACCGATTCAGCGTTTGGTCGACAAAGTCTCGGCTGTGTTTGTGCCCGTGGTGTTGTTGATCGGCTTGGCCACTTTGCTAGGTTGGCTGGCCATGGGTGAGCCACTGGAGGTGGCGCTGATCCGCGCGGTGGCGGTGCTGGTGATCGCTTGTCCATGCGCACTGGGCTTGGCCACGCCTGTGGCCATCATGGCGGGGACTGGCGTGGCGGCGCGTGCGGGCATTTTGATCAAGGATGCGCAAGCGCTGGAGTTGGCGCACCGTGCCGACACCGTGGCCTTTGACAAGACGGGCACCTTGACGGTGGGTCAGCCGCGCTTGGTGGCATTTGTGGCCGCTGGTGATGCCGAAGAGTCTGCCCAGTTGCGTGCGGCGGCCAGCTTGCAAAGCGGCAGTGAACATCCGCTCGCACGTGCCGTCGTGAACGCCGCCAAAGAGCGCGGCTTGGACGTGCTGGTTCCGGACGATGTGCGTGCTGTGGCAGGCAGAGGTACCGAAGGTAACGTGGCGGGTGTTGCGTATCTGATTGGCAGCCTGCGCTGGGTTGAAGAGCTCGGTGTCAGCCTCGGTGGTTTGGCGCCGGAAGCCGAGCGCTTGCAGAAAGACGGTGCCACTTTGTCGGCCTTGCTTGAGCGAACGCAGCAAGGGCTGGCGCTGCGCGCATTGATGGGCTTTGCCGATGAGCCCAAGCTGGGCGCCCGCGAAGCATTGGCGTCACTGCGCGCTCGCGGACTGCGGATCATGATGATCTCCGGCGACAACCGTGGCGCTGCACAGGCGATGGGCGTACGTCTCGGCCTCAGCCCCGATGAGGTGATGGCTGAAGTCTTGCCTGGTGACAAAGCAGCGAAGGTCGCGCAGCTCAAGCAGGGTGGGAAAACAGTTGTGATGGTCGGTGACGGCGTCAACGACGCACCCGCTTTGGCCGCGGCCGATATCGGCATGGCCATGGGCACCGGCACGGACGTGGCGATGCATGCCGCCGGCGTGACCTTGATGCGCGGCGACATCTCGTTGGTCGAAGGGGCGCTGGATATTTCACACCGCACGGTGATGAAAATCCGGCAGAACTTGTTCTGGGCTTTTGCCTACAACGTGGCCGGCATTCCGCTGGCGGCGTTGGGCTATCTGAACCCGGTGCTGGCTGGGGCGGCCATGGCGCTGTCAAGCGTCAGCGTCATGGCCAATGCCTTGCTGCTCAAGCGTTGGCGGCTCAAGCAGGTGCAGCGGCGTTCAGGTGGCGCCGGTCAGGCCAACGTTGGATAGTCCGTGTAGCCTTTGACGCCACCACCGTAAAAGGTGGCTTGGTCTGGCGTGTTCATCGGCGCGTCTTCACGCAGGCGACGCACGAGGTCGGGGTTGGCGATGAAAGGCCGGCCAAAGGCAACCAAATCAGCGCCTTCAGCGACCGCTTTTTCGGCCAAAGCTTTGTCGTAGCCGTTGTTGACCATCCATGCGCCTTTGCCACCAGCCATCCGGTAAGCGCGCTTGAGCGCAGCGTAATCAAACGGCCGATCGGCCAGCTCACGTGGACCGCCGGTAGAGCCCTCAATGATGTGCACAAAGGCCAAGTTGAGTGCTGCCAGTTGGCGCACCACGTACTCGAACAGCGGCTGCGGATCGGTGTCGTGCACATCCCCAGCCGGTGTCACCGGTGACAGGCGAATGCCGGTACGGCCGCCACCAATGGCGTCGGTCACTGCACGCACGATTTCGATCGTCAGACGCGCGCGGTTTTCAATGCTGCCGCCGTGATCGTCGGTGCGCTGGTTGCTGCCATTTTTCAAAAATTGGTCGAGCAAGTAGCCGTTGGCCGCATGGATCTCAACGCCATCAAAGCCGGCTGTTTCAACCGCATTGCGCGCGGCCGCCTGGTAGGTGTGCACGATGCCTGGCAACTCTTCGGCGCTGAGGGCGCGTGGCGTTGAGGTGTCGACAAACATTGGCGCACCATCTTTGATGAGCACGGTTTTGGCCTTCGCGGTGATGGCCGATGGCGCGACGGGAGCCCCGTTCTCAGGTTGCAGGTCGGTGTGTGAAATACGGCCAACGTGCCAGAGCTGGACAATCATCTTGCCGCCGGCTTCATGCACGCTGTCGGTGATTTTTTTCCAGCCATCGAGCTGCTCGGTGCCATACAAGCCCGGCACATCAGAATAGCCTTGGCCTTGCTGGCTGATGGCGGTGGCTTCAGATATGAGCAGACCGGCCGTGGCGCGCTGTGTGTAGTACTCGACCATCAGCGGCGTGGGTATTGCGTTGGGCGCGCGGTTGCGCGTCAGTGGCGCCATCACGATGCGGTTTGCGAGGTGCATGTCGCCGACTTGGAGGGGCGTGAAAAGAGAGGTCATAGAAGTGCCTTGTTATTGTTAAAAATGGTTGAAGAGAGAGAAAAATGAGCGCTACTCAGTAAAACACCAGCAGCAGGAAAGACAGCGTTGTGACAACAACGCGCTCCGAAAAAAACGGCCCCATCTAAGACATTGATGCTAGCGGTTTCTGCATAGACTTGCTGGGCAAAGGACAGTCTTTCGCTGTTATCGGACTCGTCCTACAAGGCTTGGCGTGCAGTCCCGGTTCCCGTCCGTCGACTTGCCATTTACTCTTATTTATCTTTTTTGAGTTGGCGGCTTCACACGGATCGCGCGGCTTGTACGCCTGACGCTCCGATGACTTGGCCGCACACTTTTCCCCCAATACTTCAAACCATTTCATGCTCAACACGGTCATACGTGAATCTCTCAGGAAGGCTTGGAAATAACATGCCCTTTCAACTTATGCCGCACGCCCCGCCATCCCATTTCACTCATCATCATCGCCAACTTGACCGTATGCAAGAAACGCATCAGCGTCTGCGCTTTAGCCTGCCAGCCAGCTTGGCAGAGATGATGCTGGTGAACAGGCTGCGTGCCCGCACGCGAACGGATCTTGCCCTAGACACCTTGCAGCGCGGTGCAGCGATCATCGATCTGACGGCAAAGCACTGGTTTGCTGATGCTGTGGATATCAGAGACGGCGGCTTGAAAGTTCGCGTGTCAGCCTTCTCTGTTTAATCCCTCCAGGCGAGGTCTCCTGTTCAATCGCGGCTCTTTAGAACACGAACGTTGAGGCGCGGCGCTGGCAGAGCGCCGCTCCTGAAAATCACATGCGTTCAAAAATGGCTGCAATCCCTTGGCCACCGCCTATGCACATAGTGACTAAGGCGTAGCGGCCTTGGATGCGTTGCAGCTCGTACAGGGCTTTGACCGTGATCAGCGCACCGGTGGCGCCGATCGGGTGGCCTAGCGAGATACCTGAGCCGTTTGGATTCACTTTGGCGGGGTCGAGCCCGAGGTCGCGTGTGACGGCGCAGGCTTGGGCTGCAAACGCCTCGTTGGCTTCGATGACGTCCAAGTCGTTGACTGTGAGTCCGGCTTTCTTGAGGGCCAGTTGTGTGGCAGGCACCGGGCCTATGCCCATGTATTTGGGGTCGACGCCGGCGTGCGCGTAGGCCACCAAACGGGCCAGCGGTTGAATGCCGCGGGCCTTGGCGGTGCCGGCTTCCATCATCACTAGCGCGGCGGCAGCGTCGTTGATGCCGGAGGCGTTGCCGGCCGTCACCGTGCCGTTCTCTTTGATGAAAACGGGCTTGAGTTTGGCCATGTCGGCCAGCGTGCAGTTGGGGCGGAAGTGTTCGTCAGTGTCGTAGGCGACCTCGCCTTTGCGGCTTTTGAGCATCACCGGAACGATCTGCTCTTTGAATCGTCCGCCTTCTATCGCGCGCTGGGCGCGGTTGTGACTTTCAACCGCGATGGCATCTTGGTCCTCGCGTGTGATGCCCCATTTGGCGGCGATGTTTTCGGCGGTCACGCCCATGTGAATGGTGTGGAAAGGGTCGTGCAGGGCACCGACCATCATGTCGATCATCTTGGTGTCGCCCATGCGCGCGCCGAAGCGCGTGGCCAAGCTGACGTAGGGCGCACGACTCATGTTTTCGGCACCACCGCCAATGGCGATGTCGGTGTCGCCCAGCAAGATGCTCTGGCTGGCCGAGAGGATCGCTTGCAGGCCTGAGCCGCAGAGTCGGTTGACGTTGAAGGCGGGTGTGCCTTCGGCGCAGCCACCGTTGATGGCGGCGACGCGCGACAGATACATGTCCTTGGCTTCGGTGTTGACGACATGGCCGAAGACCACGTGGCCCACGTCTTTGCCTTCAACGCCAGCGCGCGCGAGTGATTCGCGAACCACGAGTGCCGCAAGCTCTGTGGGTGGGGTGTCCTTCAAGCTGCCACCAAAAGTACCGATGGCGGTGCGAACACCGCTGGCAATCACGACTTCACGACTCATTGTTGTCTCCTGTGGGTTTTAAATTGTCAGAGGCCAAATGTTACGCCGCTTGGCTACAGGAGCCTGACAGTCCGACCACAACTGACTGAAGGACAACAGCCACGGGTTAAAATGTACAAATTAAATATTTTGTACAAATAAAATGATTGAGCCATGCAAACCATCCCTTTGAGTGAGTTTCGTGCGAATGCCTCGGCCATGATCGATTTGGTCGAACGCGGCGAGACCGTGCGCATTTTGCGGCACGGCAAACCCGTCGCTGAACTGGTGCCGGTGAGTAGCGATGCAACGCCTCGCGTGCCCAGCTGGAAACGAGTCATCGAGCCGCTGCACATCGTCAGACTGGATGGCAAGACTGGCGCTCAGCTGATTGTTGACGAGCGCGAGGCGGGCTGGTGATGCGCATCCTGATGGACACTTCAGCGCTCTACAAGCGCTATAACGACGAGGCCGGTCGGGCGCAGGTGATGGCCGCTGGCGAGCGCGCAAGTGAGCTGGTGGTGGCCGCCCATTGCAAGACCGAGATTGCCTCGGCTTTGAACCGCCAGCGCCACGACGGGCTGGTGAGTGCAGACGACTACGCCCGCATCATGCGCATCGTTCAAGACGACTTTGCCGACTTCACGCTGGTGGCGCTGGATGGCCGGGTCGAGGCGCACGCCGCTCAGGCCATGGAAAGCAGCCGACTGCGCGCCACGGATGCACTGCACATTGGTGCAGCTCGCGCGGCACGCGTTGACCTTTTTGTGACGGCTGACCGCCGGCAAGCGCAAGCTGCCGAGGCGCTGGGCCTGAAAACCGAACTGATAGAGGTTTGATGTATGTTTTACCCTGAAGAATTTGACGTGATCGTTGTCGGTGGTGGCCATGCCGGCACTGAAGCTGCGCTGGCCTCGGCCCGCATGGGCTGCAAGACTTTGCTGCTCAGCCACAACATCGAGACCCTCGGCCAGATGAGTTGCAACCCCTCGATTGGCGGCATTGGCAAGGGCCACTTGGTCAAAGAGGTTGACGCGATGGGCGGTGCCATGGCGCTGGCCACTGACGAAGGCGGTATCCAGTTCCGTATTCTCAACTCCAGCAAGGGGCCGGCCGTCCGCGCCACCCGGGCGCAGGCCGACCGCATTCTGTACAAGGCGGCGATCCGCCGGATGCTGGAGAACCAGCCCAATTTATGGCTGTTTCAGCAAGCCGTTGACGACTTGCTGGTTGAAGGCGAGCGGGTGGTGGGTGCCGTGACGCAGGTGGGCATCAAGTTTCGCAGCCGCACGGTGGTGTTGACGGCCGGGACTTTTCTGGACGGCAAGATCCATGTGGGCATGAACAATTACGCGGCCGGCCGGGCCGGTGATCCGCCGGCCGTGTCACTCAGCGCGCGCCTTAAAGAGCTCAAGCTGCCGCAGGGCAGGCTCAAAACCGGCACGCCACCGCGCTTGGATGGCCGCAGCATTGACTTCAGCAAGTGCACCGTTCAGCCCGGTGACGGCATGCCGGGCGGTGAGGGCAGCAGCGTGCCCGTGTTCAGCTTCATGGGTGCGGGCATTGCCCACCCCAAGCAAATGCCTTGCTGGATCACGCACACCAACGAGCGCACGCACGACATCATCCGTTCCGGCTTTGACCGTAGCCCCATGTTCACCGGCAAGATCGACGGCGTTGGTCCGCGCTATTGCCCGAGCGTGGAAGACAAGATCAACCGCTTTGCGGACAAGACCAGTCACCAGATTTTTTTGGAGCCAGAAGGTTTGACGACGCACGAGATTTACCCCAATGGCATCTCGACCAGCCTGCCTTTTGACATCCAGTACGCCTTGGTTCGCTCCATGGCCGGCATGGAGAATGCCCATATCCTTCGGCCCGGCTACGCGATTGAGTACGACTACTTTGACCCCCGCTCGTTGAAAAGCAGCTTTGAAACCCGGGCGATTGGCGGCCTGTTTTTTGCAGGCCAGATCAATGGCACGACGGGTTACGAAGAAGCTGCCGCCCAAGGTATGTTTGCCGGCATCAATGCCGCTTTGCAGTGCCAAGGCAAAGATGCATGGCTGCCGCGCCGGGATGAGGCTTATCTGGGCGTGCTGGTCGATGACTTGATCACCAAAGGCGTGACCGAGCCTTATCGCATGTTCACCAGCCGTGCCGAGTACCGATTGATGTTGCGTGAAGACAATGCCGACATGCGTTTGACCGAAAAGGGCAGGGAGCTTGGCTTGGTCGATGACCTCCGCTGGGATGCGTTCAACCGCAAGCGCGATGCTGTTTCACGTGAAACACAGCGACTGCGCGCGCTGTGGGTGCATCCCAATAACCTGCCTGCTGCGGAGGCTGAGCGAGTGCTGGGCAAGGCGATTGAGCGTGAATACAACTTACTCGATTTGCTGCGCCGTCCTGATGTGGATTACGCTGGCTTGATGTCTTTGGATGGCGGGCGTTTTGCGAGTGCTGAATTGTTGGTCTTGGATGTTGAAGAAACCAATTCTGATCCAGTTGTTTCATGTGAAACGCAACTGCCGAAGGATGTGCTCAAGGCGGTGATCGAGCAGATCGAAATCGCCGCCAAGTACGCGGGCTACATCGACTTGCAAAAGACGGAGGTCGAGCGCTCTGCCCATTATGAGAACTTGAAGTTGCCGCCGGAGTTGGACTATTTGCAGGTCACGGCGCTGAGTTTTGAGGCTCGGCAAAAGCTGGCGAAGCATCGGCCTGAGACGCTTGGTTTGGCATCGAGAATCTCTGGCGTCACGCCTGCAACCATCTCGCTTTTGTTGGTTCACTTGAAAAAGAACTTGTGGAAGGGTGTCGCTAAGCCCGACCTCGGCCAAGAGGTACAAGCCCATCGGTCCGCCAAGGCGTCGACGTGATGGCTGCAAATGAGGTGGCGCTCCGTGCTGGCTTGAAGTCCTTGACGTTGAATCTCACTGATCATCAAGTTCGCTGCCTGCTGGACTACCAAGACTTGATCGGGAAGTGGACCAAGGTCTACAACCTCACCGCTGTTCGGGATCCGGCGGAGATGTTGACGCACCATCTCTTGGACAGCCTGGCTGCGGTTGCGCCCTTGCAGAAACACTTGTTGAGCAGGGGCCTTGCAATGAATCCCCCGGGTGCTGCCAAGCTGTTAGACGTCGGCTCTGGCGCTGGTCTGCCTGGCGTAGTTTTCGCCATTTGCTGCCCGACCTTGGCGGTGAGCTGTGTCGACACAGTTGGCAAGAAAGCGGCTTTTATCACGCAGGCGGCGCTGTCTTTGGGTTTGAATAACCTGAAGGGTTTGCACGCCCGCGTTGAAAATATTGCCGAGCCATTTGATGTGGTTTGTTCTCGTGCCTTTGCATCCTTGGCGGACTTCACTTCGTGGTCTGTCAAGGCCTTGGCACCTCAGGGTGTTTGGATGGCGCTGAAGGGCAAGCATCCTGCGGATGAAGTGGCCGTGCTGCCAGCCGGAGTGTCCGTGTTTCACGTGGAACAGTTGGTCGTTCCGGGTCTGGATGCAGACCGCTGCGTGATCTGGCTGAAGCCACTGTCGTAAACTCAGCGCTCAATTCAAGGACATTCCATGCTGGGCTCATTCGCCGGTGTCGCCGATTACGGCGCTTTTGTTATCGCCGTCGTTGTCTTTCTGGCTATTCCCGGCCCGGGCAACTTGGCCTTGATCACCTCGACTGGTAAAGGCGGTTTGGCTGGCGGCATGGGCGCGACTTTGGGTGTGATTGCAGGCGACCAAGTGTTGCTGTGGGCGGCAGTGGCTGGCGTTTCAACCCTCTTGTCCGCTTACCCAACAGCTTTTCATTTAGTGCAATGGCTTGGTGCCTCTTACCTAACTTGGTTGGGTTGCAAGATGCTCCTCGCGAAACCCGGTGACGCACCGATTCTTAAAATGAAAACGGGTCACTACTTTCGTCAAAGCATGCTCATCACACTGCTGAATCCCAAGGCTATCGTCTTTTACATGGCGTTCTTCCCCTTGTTTGTCGATCCGCATCAGTACCAAGGTCTCACCACCTTTGGGGTGATGGCCGCGACCATCGCGGCTTTGACTTTTGTCTATGGCCTCTGTGCTGTGCTGCTGAGCTATTTTTTGGCTGCACGTCTGCGTGCCAGTCCCCGCATTTCCTCGGTGCTTGAAAAAACGGCCGGTGTTTTTCTGATTGCCTTCGGCCTTAAGCTGGTTTTGTCCCGCTGAGCGCGGGTGTCCGCAAGCGTCTGATTTTTAAGCGACTCCTTTTCTAAGCGTAATCACCTTTATGGCCAAAATATTCTGCGTAGCCAACCAAAAGGGCGGTGTGGGTAAGACCACCACCACCGTCAATCTGGCTGCGGGCCTGGCGCAAGTCGGTCAGCGGGTGCTGATGATTGACCTCGACCCCCAAGGCAATGCCACCATGGGTTCCGGCGTCGACAAGCGGCAACTCGAACTCACGGTGTACGACGTGTTGCTGGAGTCGGCGACGATTGAAGAGGCGCGCGTCACCAGTCAAAAATTGGTTGATGCGGGCTGCAGCTACGACGTGCTGGGCGCAAATCGGGAACTGGCCGGTGCCGAGGTCGAGTTGGTCGACGTTGAACGCCGAGAAAAGCGTCTGCGTCAGGCAATTGGCGAGGTCGCTAGCCAATATGACTTTGTGCTGATCGACTGCCCGCCGTCGTTGTCCATGCTCACGCTCAACGGCTTGTGCTGCGCGCACGGCGTGATCGTGCCCATGCAGTGTGAGTATTTCGCGCTAGAAGGCCTGACCGATCTGGTCAATACCATCAAGCAGGTGCACGCCAACCTCAACAAAGAACTCGCCATCATCGGCTTGCTGCGGGTCATGTTTGACCCGCGCATCACGCTCCAATTGCAGGTCAGCGAGCAGCTCAAGCAGCACTTTGGCGACAAGGTTTTCAACACCGTCATCCCGCGCAATGTGCGCTTGGCCGAAGCGCCCAGCTACGGTGTGCCGGGGGTGGTGTTTGACCCGGCCTCCAAGGGCGCCCAAGCCTTTGTGGCTTTTTCCGCTGAGATGGTCGAACGCATCAAGGTCATGTGATTAGCGACGCGACCGTGAATCCAAATTCCGTGCTCCTGCTTCCTGGCTGGCAAAACAGCGGCCCTTCACATTGGCAAAGCCGCTGGGAAGCCGTGCACGGTTATCAGCGCATCGAGCAACACGACTGGCTCAGGCCTTTACGCGGCGACTGGATTTCGCGGCTCGAAGACGTGCTTTTAACCGGGCCGCAAGATGAGCCAGTGGTGCTGGTGGCACACAGCCTCGGCTGCCAATTGGTGGCCGCTTGGGCTTCCCATTCCAAAAACACGCACCGCGTCGCAGCCGCGCTGCTGGTGGCACCCGGCGATCCCGAGCGCGAAGCGCTACGGCCGGTGCTGCCCAGCTGGTCGCCGGTGGCGATGCAGCGCTTGCCCTTTCCCAGCGTGTTGGTCGCTAGCGAAAACGACCCGTATTGCAGCGTTGAGCGCGCGCGCCAGTTCGCCAATGCCTGGGGTGCAGACTGGGTGAGCGCGGGCTTGCAGGGGCATTTGAACGCTGACAGCCAGCTCGGCGACTGGGCCCAAGGCCACGACCAATTACAAAAATTACGAGGGCTCGTTCCAGTGTCGATCCAACAGCCCTCGCAAAGCGGCTCGGTGTCGACCCGGTCCTAGGCCGCTTTTCACGCACATCCTTATCTCGAAACCTGAAAGACAACATCATGGTCACCAAAAAACCCAAAGGCCTAGGCCGCGGATTGCAAGCCTTGCTAGGCCCCACCATCGGCGAGTCGGCGAATGTGTTCGACAACGGCAGTCAAGCCAACAGCGCCGGCTTGCCTGCCTCGTTGCGGCTCAGCGACATGGTGGCGGGCCAATACCAGCCGCGCACCCGCATGGACGAGGGCGCGCTGTATGAGCTGGCCGAGTCGATCAAAGCGCAGGGCATCATGCAACCGATTTTGGTGCGGCGTTTGACCAGCGGCGTCAACGACGGCAAGTACGAAATCATCGCTGGTGAACGGCGTTTCAGGGCGGCCAAAATTGCCGGTCTGGACAGCGTGCCGGTGCTGGTGCGCGACGTGCCGGATGAGTCTGCTGCGGCCATGGCTTTGATTGAGAATATCCAGCGCGAAGACCTGAACCCGCTGGAAGAAGCCCAGGGTTTACAACGCTTGGTGAAAGAGTTTGGGCTCACTCACGAACTCGCAGCTCAAGCCGTTGGACGCTCTCGCAGTGCCGCCAGCAACTTGCTGCGCCTGCTGAACTTGGCCGATCCAGTGCAAGTCATGCTGATGGCCGGTGACATCGACATGGGCCATGCGCGGGCACTTTTGGCGCTAGACCGGGCTACGCAAATCACTGCAGGCAACCAAATTGCGGCGAAGAAAATGTCAGTCCGCGAGGCCGAAAGTCTGGTCAAAAAACTCAGCGCCGAGTTCTCCCTGAAGCCACAAAAAGCGGCCAAAGAAAAGTCGCGGGACACGCGACGAGTCGAAGAAGAGCTGGCTGATCTGTTGATGGCCGAAGTCGAGGTGAGGGTGAAAAAGCAGGTCAAACGCAACGGCCGCCGCGAAGACATGGGTGAGTTGGCGATCCAGTTCGCGTCTCTGGACGAACTGAATGGTTTGATCGAGCGTTTGCGAGGCGGCAAGTAAGAGCGCCTAGGCCCGCCATCCTTGTCGGTCATTTGAGAGACTGGGAACCAAGCTTGCATACAATTCAAACCCATTAAAACGATAAAAATGAATCATTCAATTTCGCATCTTGGACGCGTAGCGGACTACGACAAGGAACCCTGCCATTGGTCAAGCTTTGTCGGCTTTATGAAGGGTGACCGTGACATCTGAGCGTGCGCGTCCGGCTAACGCCAGTGTCGACACTTGGTTCAAATACCGCATGGTTTATTTGCTGATGGCCGTGATGGCGTTCATCCTGAAGTTGCTTTATTACCCAGGTACAACAACAGGGCAATTTGATGCTGGTGCGAATACGAAGACATTGGAAATTTATTTTCAGTATCGCGCCAGTTTTGTCATCTTGATCAGCAGCATTTATCTTTACAGCTACCTGAAGGACTGGCACTTTGAGCGTGTTTCGTTGGCCATCTTGGGCATCAGTGTCACCGCATTGATCTTGGATTATTTCAATGCCTTTGTGTACCTGAGCCAGACGCCGTCACAGTGGGTCACGGGTCTGATTGGGCTGCGTTTTCTGGCCATCTTATGCTTGCTCATGAATGCCATGAATGCCCGTCATGCACCGCCAATGCCTAGGCGCCTGTGGTCCTGACCTGTTGCTATCCGAAACGGTTGATCTTGCCGGCGACATGAGGATTTAAAGCGTAAAAATCTTCCCCGGATTCATGATGTTTTTGGGGTCAAGCGCGCGCTTGATGGTGCGCATCATGTTCACAGCGCCGTCGCCGGTTTCTGTCACCAGAAAATCCATTTTGTGTAGACCCACGCCGTGCTCACCCGTGCAGGTACCTTCGAGCTTGAGCGCGCGACTCACCAATTGATGGTTCAAGGCCTCGGCCACTTCGCGCTCTTTGGGGTGTGCCGGATCAATGAGGTAGCCGAAGTGAAAGTTGCCGTCGCCGACATGGCCGACCAAAAAATACGGGATCTCACTGGCATCCGCCTCGGTGATCGAGTCCAGCAGGCAGTCGGCCAAACGCGATATTGGCACACAGGTGTCGGTTGAAATCACACGGCAACCGGGGCGTGACTGCACGGCCGCAAAGTAAGCGTTGTGCCGCGCTGTCCACAACCGTGTGCGTTCTTCTGGCGTGCTGGCCCATTCAAAGGCATTTCCGCCGTGTCCGCTGGCCAACTCTTGAACCAACTCAGCTTGTTCTTTGACACCAGTAGGGGAGCCATGAAACTCCATCAGCAACATGGGTTCTTCGCGCAAAGACAACTTTGAGTGCGCATTGACCATGCGCACCGAGTTGACATCGATCAGTTCGACACGTGCAATCGGCACGCCCATCTGAATAATTTCGATCGTCGTGCGCACCGCCGCTTCAATACTTGGGAACGAGCAGATCGCCGCCGAAATAGCTTCGGGCAAGGGGTACAGCTTGACGGTGATCTCAGTGATGACGCCCAGCGTGCCTTCACTGCCGACCATCAAGCGCGTCAGGTCGTAGCCGGCTGATGATTTCTTGGCCCGCGTGCCGGTGCGAATGACTTCGCCGCTGGCGGTCACTACTTCCAGCGCCAGCACGTTCTCGCGCATGGTGCCGTAGCGAACGGCGTTGGTGCCGCTGGCGCGGGTGGCGCTCATGCCGCCAATCGTCGCGTCGGCACCGGGGTCAATCGGAAAAAACAAACCGGTGCTTTTGACGGCTTCATTGAGCTGCTTGCGCGTCACACCCGGCTGCACGGTCACCGTCAGGTCTTCGGCGTTGATGGAGATCACGCGGTTCATGCGGCTCAAGTCGATGCTGATGCCGCCTTGGACGGCCAGCAAATGCCCTTCCAGTGAGGTACCGACGCCAAACGGAATGATCGGAACATTGTGCTGACCGGCCAGTTGGACGATGTCAGCGACGTCGGACGTACTTTCAGCAAACACCACAGCGGCGGGCGGAGGCGATGCAAATGACGACTCGTCGCGCCCGTGCTGCTCACGCACCACCAGCACTGTCGAACAGCGCTCAGCAAAGCGCGCTTTGAGCGCTTCAATCATCGCGCTCGGAGTTTCGCGTTGTTGGATCTCGGGCAGCAAATAGACCGGTAGTGGTGCGTTCATGAGGTGTCTCCATCGTTTTTTGCAGTTTACGCTGGCGACGTTGAAGTCGTGAATAATCATGGACTCGGCGTGAGTGGGCAACGGCCCCGCTGAGATGTACAAAATTTTGACTGGAATCTCATGGCAAATCGACTCACCCAAATTGCCACCCGCACCGGCGACAACGGCACCACAGGCTTGGGCGACAACAGCCGCGTGTCCAAAGACAGCCTGCGCGTGCACGCCATGGGCGATGTTGACGAGCTCAACTCCAGCATCGGTGTGCTGTTGTGTGAAGAGATGACCACCGACGTGCGTTCGCTGCTAATAGAGGTGCAACATCAGCTGTTCAACCTCGGCGGTGAGTTGTCTATTCCAGGCTTTGAGTTGCTCAAGCCCGACGCTGTGATCGAGCTCGACAACGCGCTCGAAAAATACAATGCCACCTTGCCGCGCCTACAGGAGTTCATCTTGCCTGCCGGCACGCGTGCTGCAGCTTTGGCACATGTCTGCCGGACGGTTGCGCGCCGGGCTGAGCGCGCGGTGGTCGCGCTGGACTTGGCCGAGGCACTGAATGAATCGCCTCGCCAATACCTCAACCGGCTCAGCGACTTGTTATTTGTGCTGTCACGGGTGCTGAACCGTATGAACGGCGGGGATGACGTTTATTGGAAGAGCGAGCGGCTGGCTAAGCAGGGCTCAGTCCCAGACTAGAAAAAGTGCTTGGCTAATCAACTGAGTTCATGATGCTGGTCAATAGAAGTTTGGCTGGCGCTGCTATTCTTAATCCATGAAACCTCGCCAGAAGTGGATCTTTGCTGCCATGACGCTTGCGTCGCTCTTCTTGGGCGCGCTCTTGTTGCAACAACGCGGAATGTCGGTTCAGGTGATGCCTGTCCTGCGCAGCAATTTGCTGCAATCTGTGGTGGCCACAGGCCGCCTGAATGCACCAGCGCGCATCGAACTCGCTGCCGAAGTCACGGCGACTGTGTTGTCGGTACATGTGCGTGAGGGCGATCAGGTCAAGTTTGGCCAATTGCTTGTGCGGTTGTCTGACGCTGAAGCTCGCGCTGCCTTGCAGCAAGCCAAGGCAGCCTTGGCTGAGGCGCGCAATCGGGCGACCCAGCAAGCAACGTTAACCGCACCCGTGACGGTGCAAACGGTGTTGCAGGCCGATGCCGCTTGGCGCAATGCTGAAAATGAATTTCGACGCTCTGAATCACTTGTCGCACGAGGGTTTTTTTCGCAACAAAAACTGGACGAAGCCCGTCGAGCGCTTGATTCGGCGGCCAGCGCTTTGCAGTCTGCGCGCTTGCAGGCCGAGGCGAATCAGCCGCGTGGCGTTGAAAGTGGTCTGGCCGCTGTGCGGGTTGAGCAAGCGGCGGCTGCAGTGCAAATGGCCGAGGCACGACTTGCCCGTTTGGCCATCACCAGCCCGGTTGATGGGATGGTATTGGTTCGCAACGTCGAACCCGGCACGCTGGCCCAACCCGGTCGGGTTTTGCTCGCGTTGGCAGCTGGCAGTACCCGCATTGACGCCGGCATAGATGAAAAGCACCTGCACATGTTGGTGCTTGGCATGGCAGCTAGGGCTGCGGCCGACGCCTATCCTGCCCAGCCTTTTGATGCGCAATTGAGCTATATCGGCCCGGCGGTGGACTTGCAACGCGGCACCGTCGAGGTGCGTTTGGCCGTGCCACAGCCACCCGCATTCCTCAAACCCGACATGACGGTGTCGGTGGCGTTGATTGGCGAGAATCGTCCGAACGCCCTGGTGCTGCCAGCTGCTGCTGTGCGCGAGGCCGACAGTGCTTCGTCGTGGGTTTTGGTATTGCGCGACCATCGCGCTGTGCGGGTGCCCGTCAAACTGGGCCTGCGAGGGATTGGCACGGTCGAAATCGTCAGCGGTTTGGCGGAGGGTGATCTGGCTATTCCACAAACTGAAAAAGCGCTACCGGGCGACAGCGTGCGACAGGCCGCTGGCAGCCTGCAAGAAAAAGGTATGGAAGTGCCCACTTTCATCTCGCGTTGAAGGCCGCAGTCGCAACGCCACCCGCCGTCATGCCAAGCCCATTGTCAACACCATCGCATGAGACCGTCGCTGGCCGCGCCGCGAGCCAGCCGCGTTGGCGCTTTACGGGGCCTTTTTTTCGGCGGACTGGGCACCGGCCAGAGCTCAGTTCATGGGCCCGCTGGATGCCTTTTGAGCTCTTGCTGGCCCTGCGTTTTTTGCGCGAAGGTCGGATGCAGAGCACGCTGATTTTGGCCGGTGTCACGGGCGGCGTGGCGGTGATCATTTTTCTGACACAACTCATCAATCAGCTGCAGAGCACCATCATTGACCGCGTCATGGGATCGCAAGCCCATGTGGTCATCAAGCCGACCGAAGAACTCACTCGGCCGGTGTTGCCGGCGGACGAAAACCAAGCCGTCGCCGCATCGGTACAGCCGCGTGAACAGCGTTTGCGCTCAGTCGACCAATGGGAGCGTATCGCGGCGCTGGCGGCCAACACGCCCGGTGTGTTGGCAGTCTCACCCGTGGCCAGCGGCCCCGCATTTGCGGCACGCGGCAACTACAACAAAAGCGTGGTGCTACAAGGCGTCAAGCCCGACGTTTACCGCCGTGTTGTGCGCATGGACAACTACATGACGCGCGGCACTTTTGATGTGGCCGGCACCGGTACGTTGATCGGCATCGATCTGGCGCAAGACCTGGGCCTGACGCTGGGTGACAAGCTGCGTGTCACCGGCGCAACTGGGCGCAGTGAAACGCTGCAGGTTACCGGCCTGTTTGACATGGGCAACCGTGACCTGAACCGGCGCTGGGTTTTTGTCACGCTCAAGCTGGCGCAATCGTTGCTCGATTTGCCCGGCGGCGTGTCGAATATCGACCTCACGGTGACCGATTTGTTTGGTGCAGACAGGGTTGCCGACACGCTGCGTCTGGAGACCGGACTCACCGTGGACAGCTGGATGCAAACCAACTCGGGCTTGCTGAATGCGCTGTCAAACCAGACCGTTTCGAACAACTTGATACGTAGTTTTGTCGTTCTTATCGTGGCGCTGGGTATTTCCAGCGTGCTGGTCGTCAGCGTGGTGCAAAAACAGCGCGAGATTGGTATCTTGCGCGCCATGGGCGCAGGCCGGCGTCAAATCATGGCGGTTTTTTTGTTGCAGGGTGGCTTGGTCGGCTTGGCGGGTTCCATCTTGGGTGCGGTGCTTGCGTATGGCTTGCTGGTGGTGTTCTCGCATGTCTTCAAAAGCCCCGATGGCAGCCCAATGTTTGCGCCAATGCTAGATCCACAACTGGTCTTGCTGGCCTCGCTGGTGGCCTGTGGTGTGGGACTTGCTGCCGCTTTTGTGCCAGCCCGCAGCGCCGCCCGCATGGACCCAGTGCAAGCCATTCGCGCCTGAGGGTCAACCAGATGCAGCCGCCAAGCAACGCACCGATTCTTCGCCTTGACGCGATCACTAAGCGCTACAACATCGGTACTGAAGTTGAGACCGAGGTCTTGCACGGCATCACGCTGGCCCTGCAGCAGGCCGAGTTTGTCGCGCTCAAAGGGCCGTCGGGTTCCGGCAAAAGCACCTTGCTCAACATCATCGGTCTGCTGGAGCCTCCGACCACCGGTCAGTTGGACATTGCAGGTCAGGCAGCGCAGTCCCTAGACGATGCCGGCCTGACGGCCTTGCGCGGCGAAACCATTGGTTTTGTTTTTCAGTTCCACCATTTGCTGCCAGCCTTCACAGCGCTGGAAAACGTCTTGCTGCCGTCCATCATCCGCCATGGCACGGCAACGTCCGCCGCTGAAGCATTGGCGCGGGAGTTGCTTATTCGTGTCGGCTTGAAAGGCGCTGAATACAAACGGCCCGGCGAACTGTCGGGGGGCATGCAGCAGCGCGTGGCGATTGCCCGCGCCTTGTCGCAAAAGCCGCGACTGATCTTGGCTGATGAGCCGACCGGCAACTTGGACACAGTGAGCGCTGACGAGGTGTTTGAGCTGCTGCGCGATTTCAATCGAGACCACGGCAGTGCATGTCTGATCGTCACGCATGACCCACGACTCGCACTGCGCTGTGACCGTGTGATTGAACTGGTCGATGGCCGGGTGGTCAGTCGCTGAGGCGCAAAGATAGGTTAGGCTGGGCTAACCAATGCCTTGTAAGCCCGCTGAGTTTCAGGTGACACCGATTGCAGCACCATCTCATACGGCGTCTTGTGCCGCACTAACAAGCGTGCCGACGCGATGGTTTTTGACTTGCAAAACCAGTGGCAGGTGTGTTGCATGAGAAACAGTTCGGCACTGAGCGTGAAGGCCCGTGATGACGCGGCGACGGTGTCGTTGAGGCTGGCGGCTCGTGCCAGACCATCGGCATGAATTTTCAAGGCCTTGCGCAAGTCAAAGCTGGCATTAGGGACCCATTGGGCTGCTTCACTCATGGGCCAAGGCCAGAGGTTGACGCCGGTCTCTGCTGCATCAACTTTAGCCATGCTGTCGGCCAATTGTTTGAATTGGGCTGCCAGTTTATCTTCGGTACCGTTCATCAGTTGCCAGATCGAGTCGCGCCGGGCGCTGTCGTTTTCACCTAACGCTCTGGCATAGCCTTCGGTCAAGGTTTCCATGAGTTTTTCGATCTGGTAATTGCCAAGGTGCAGACCCAGCAAGGCGATACGCCGACCCTCAGCTCTGGACTTGAGCGTGTAGCCGACGAAGGCGAACATCAAAGAAAGAACAAAAATTTCCATGTCAGGTGGTGTGCTTGTGCTTGGGGTAAAAGGTCAAGTGTAGTCATACGAATTACATGGACAGTTCGGCCGCGCAAGCTCCGCTGCTGGCACCAGTCAAAAGGAACTTGCCTAAACCTATAGCGGATGCTCGGTGTAGAACTTGCCGCCGTGAAACAGCAGCGGAGAAACACCTGCACGGTGTTCGCAGCGCTCGACTTCACCAACGAAGATGACGTGATCGCCTTCCTCATAGCGGCTGCGGTTGAAGCATTCGAACGTAGCCGCTGCGCCAGCCAACACCGGTGCGCCGCAAAGACCTTCGGCGAACTCAACGCCCTCCCAGCGGTCTTCGCGTTTGCCGGCAAAGCGTTCGGCCATTTCTTTTTGGTCGGCCGCCAGAATGTTGATAGCGTAGTGCGAACCTGTACTCAAAGCCGCCATCGAGGCGGCGGAGCGGCTCAGGCTCCACAACACCAGCGGCGGGTCTAGCGAGACAGAGTTGAAGGAATTGGCAGTCAGCCCGACCAAGTCGCCGTCAGCGGTGCGAGCAGTGATGATGGTCACGCCGGTGGCGAACATGCCGAGTGCACTGCGAAACTCCTGCCGCGAAAAATTTGGGCTGATGGCGGCGAGGATCTTGGCGGTGGACAGCTGGGAAGTCATGGCAGGCATTGTCTGCCATGAAGCGGCTTTTCAGATCGCCTGGATGACAAGGTCGGCCTCAGGGTAGGACTTCTTCAGCGGCGATGCTGCAAGAAAAACGTCAGCATGGCGGCAGATGCATCCGGGCCGTGCGGGTCTGTGTAAGAGCCGGCAGCGCTACCGCCCGACCAAGCGTGCGGCCCCGCTTCGACCGACCAGTATTCGACGAAGTGACGCCTGTCTTCGGTGCTGTAAACCGTGCGCAGCACGTGGCGCAATTCGCCCGTGGGCGCGGCCAACTCTTCGGGGATGACACTGCGGTTGAGTGCTACACCGGAGGCTTTCAGTGCGGCGATGGCGGCGAGCACGATCTTGTCGCCGTTGTCAGGGTGCACGGTGCGGTCGGCGTCGCCATGAAAAACGATGGTTGGCATCACGTCCTTGAGCGCAGCAGGATCACCAGGTACACGTGAGTTACCGCCGCTGCGCATGGCGTTGAACGCCGACATCACGTCGTGCGCGGCACCCGGCGGCAAGCCCGAATGTACGCCGACAGCGGCGAACAGATCGGGGTTGTGGGCGGCGACGATGGCCGCCATGGCGCCACCCGCAGAAAGGCCGGCGATATAGACCCGCGAAGCGTCGACCGGGTAGCGTGAGATGACTTGCCTTGTCAGCGCCGCCAACATGGCCGGTTCGCCAGCATGTCGGCCTTGGTGCGCACTGTCAAACCAGTTCCAGCAGCGCATTGGGTTGGCCTTGGGCCGCTGTTCTGGGTACAGCACCATGCAAGGAGTCTTGGCCGCCTGCTCGTTCATGCTGGTTCCGCGAGCGAAGTCGGGGGCGTCCTGTTTGCAGCCGTGCAGCATCACCAACAAAGGGATACGGGCGAGAGATTGGGGTGCGGACGTCCCTAGCGATACAGGCGGCAAGGGTGGAACATACAAATTGAAGTCGTAGCGCTCGCCGTTGAACTCAAATACCTGCCGCGTGAAAGCGGCGCGGCGCGGCTTTGGCGCAGTGGGGGCGACCCAGGGTGGGTCGGCTTCTGCAATGGCGTCAGTGCTGACAAGCTCAGGCGCAACAAAGGCCGTCGGGAAAGTGGAACTGGCGAGCTCTTGACGCAAGATGCGTCGCAACAGCCGCTCAGCCGCAGCCACATGGCCGCCAAGTCGAGATTGGCGTGTGGCACGGGCTAATTGGTTAATCCAAAAGGGCACTGCTTAAGCTCCAAGGTGCATGGCTGCGTTGGAGCAAAGAATACGCTTATTCGGTGAATCGCGTGGACTCACGTTTCACCACAGATTTTTGCGTTTGAAGCAATAGTAAGTGGGATATTTGCACTTTACTCTGAGAATTTTGCCTCCCATAATTCAAGGGCCCTTTGGTTGAGCTGTCGCCTGTTGAGCCAACCGATGACGAAAAAGAGGCCGGATCTCTGCGGAGTGCCGTTGTCAAAAACTAAGAAGGCCCGACTTTGCGATTCACTCTCAAGCTGCTCTTGGCGAGCCTGGTTTTGTTGACCTCAACTTTTTCCGCTGCACAGAACTACCCTGACAAAGTTGTTCATGTGATCACGCCCTTTCCACCCGGCGGTGCCGCTGATGTCGTGCTCCGGCTGGTCACACAGAAACTCGGTGAGGCGTTTAAAAGTACGTTCATTGT